>JAFAVL010000504.1 GCA_019242465.1 Chroococcidiopsidaceae cyanobacterium CP_BM_RX_35
TTTAGAAGTCAGAAATCCAGTTCTTCAAAGAGTTCTGCCACAGCTAAGGAAAAACCAGGAACGACCCCTTCTCCATCCAACGAATCTGCCAAACGCAACAGGCGATCCGGGCTAGGGCTGTGATAAACCAGCACATATTGCTCGTCAGGGTGAATCACCCAAACCAAGCGCGTCCCATTGTCAAAATACTCCACGATCTTGTCGTGAATCTCTTCCACTGTATTGCTGGGAGAGAGAATTTCCACAGCCAGATCCGGAGAACCCTGAAAATAACCTTTTGGTAATCGCTTGACACCTTGAAGCCTCTCTTTAGCAATAAAAGACACATCGGGTGATCGCTTATTGCCTGTCTTCAGGGTAAAGGCGGTACTAGAGTCGCAGATCACACCTAATTTTTGTGATCGCACCAATCCGCCCACAAAAATGATCAGGTTACTGGCGATATAACCATGCTCCATCCCGGAGTTACCCATATTCACCAGTTCCCCATTCACCAATTCATAGCGCCCATCCTCTGGCAACGCCATGAACTCCTCATCCGTCCAAATTTTTTTTCCAGAAGCGATGGTCATTTCTGACTCCCTTCATTATGCAACCGAATTCCCCTTACTTTCAGGATAACTATAATGTTCGCCCAGCGTTAGTTGGAGAGCGGACTTACCAGGAGCTAAATGAGTTTCGTGGTTTTCGCCATGTGGTGCGAAGTAACTATGCTTATGAACTTGAATCGGAGCGGTTAGTGGCGCTAGCCGAAAAGCTTTCTGTTGGCATTCAATAATAGTGACTTCACCAGCTTGGTGTGAATTAGTACAGCTCCAAGAGACTATGACAGAGCTGTCGATAGGCTGCCTAAAGTTTATCTTCTAGTTCTCGATATCAACTCGCGTTCTGGGCTGTAATTTTGCGTGAATCACCAAGTAGGTGTGATAGGAGTGCTTGAGACTGAACTCATGCCGTTGCGTTGTGGTAGAAAGTTTGCATCTGGGCAAACCACTGTTGACGTGATTCATCCCAAGTGTAGAACATATGCCCACCCTGAAAGTGTTGCAGCGTCAGATTGGGACGAATCTCAGGATTGAGTTTCATCAGATCTGCCAGGTGGGTGGAGGCAAAATAGGGAGTCACCAGATCGAAAAATCCATGTGTGATATATACCTGCATGTATGGGTTCAGTGTCATCCCTACGCGCAGATCATCTACCGATCCCATAAAGCCCTGTCTAAACTCGCCTTTGAGTTCAAACTTCCAGGCTTTGAATGTTTCCAGGTTCAGGAGGTGGTAGGTCAAATCGGTCTCCACTGCCAACATATCCCGCAAATGACTGTTGATCGCTCCCGTAAACAGTCGATCGAGCCCATCTAGGGTGGGATCGCTCCCTTCGTAGCTCAGGCGGTCAGGAAAGGGATCGAGCGCTGTGATCGAAGCATCATACATTCCCACAATCCTTTGTTGATCTCGCAATAGTTCCCTGGCAAAGACTTCAATGCCGACCCTTCCAGCCTGTCTTTCCACTAATGTTAAAGGCAGACCAATTAAATTTGCGATCTCTTGATAAGCCCCCTGACGTTCATCAGGTGTCAGAGTGTCCCCCATAGCTAAAAGTGGGATGAGTGTTTTACGGGCAAATTTTTCGGCAGCAGCCATGTGAGCTATTAAATCTCCCGGCTCCCCCATCCATTGAGCCCGACCATGATGAGCCGCCGCCGCTGCCAAGGAAGGGAGCAGGGTAGCCCAGGAAGTCAGGTTATAATCGTTACCGCCCAGAAGACTGAACTCTAAAGCCGGAGAGATGAGAATGGCTCCAGAAAGCCCCACACCAAATTCTTGCTGGAGCTTGCGGGCTAACTTGGCAACTCGAAAGCCACCGTAACTTTCTCCAGCAATGAAGATAGGTGATAGCCAGCGCTTCTTTTGCGAGAGGAATCTTTGGATGAACTCTCCCAGCGCTTTCAAGTCTCTCTCGACTTCCCAAAATTCGGCTTCTTTGGGTTTTTCTGCCTCATTGGGGCTAGCTTTTTCACCAGATTTATCTTGGCTTTCTTTATCTTGAGGCAAACTGCGGCTGAAGCCTGTGCCGATCGGATCGACAAACACCAAATCCGTAAAGCTCAGCCAGCTTTCGAGATTGTCCACGAGCCGAACTGGGGGCTTGGGCAGACTGCCTTGGGCATCAAAATGGATGCGCTTCGGACCGAGTGCCCCCATGTGCAAATAGGCTGAGGCGGCTCCTGGTCCACCGTTAAAAACAAAAGTAAGCGGTCGTTGTGTGGCTGCATCTGCCTCAGCAAGATAAGCCACATGGAACATCTCGGCAACAGGCTTTTCCTGCTCAAACAGGGTTTGCCACTCGGCTGAGGCACTGTAACGGAGCTGTTGGTCGGGGAGCAATAGTGTATGCTCGGTTCTGCTTGGATTGCGGGTTATGGGTGGGTTAGGAGTGTCGGGCATGTCAAATATCCTGAAATTCGGTCTGAGCTGTTTACTCAGCGGCTGATAGAGAAACTGGACTAACCTTAATTTAGAAAGGCGTTGGGAGAAGAGCAAGTAGGGGAATAATACATGCCCTATTCAACTGAGGAACTGATTCAGATTTTGGAGCGAGAGCTGCACGCTCATTGGCAGGGACAGCGATGCCTGTTGTCCTCAGCCGAGCGCCTCAGCCACCCAGCCTTGGCGAAAGCACTGGGACCACAAAAGCTCAGCCGAGTGTTTGCTTATCCAGAGTTCCGGGCTCAGGTGCATGAATATCAACGACAGCACCAGATTTCCGGACTAGTGCAACGGCATTGTACCTTCAAGGGTCAAAGTTTCGAATTCCCAGAGCTTCATAACCAGTTAATTGTCATCCCTGGGGACAAAGAAAAACTGATGGCGGCTAAGAGAGATGTGATTGACTTTTGGCAACAGATAACTCAACGCTTCGCCGGAGCTTTCTCCGGCGCCTCAAGAGCGCAAGCTCAATGTCAGACACTTTGGCTGGCAAACGGCAAACGCAAGAGAACTACTGCCTCACACGTACAGCAGTTAATCGAGCAAGCTGAGTGGGCAGAGCTGGATGGAGGTTATCAGGAGTTATATCTAGGATTGTGTTCGGGAAATCCTGAAGTGTGCCACTATCAGTGGGCATCGCCTGATTCTAGGTGTGAACAGGTTGTGGCAGTAATTGATGAAATACAACAGGGTTGAGGCTCGTAGAAATTACCAGGAAGCCTTGTAAAGTATTGTAAGGATTTGCAGAACCTTTGTGTTTGTGCCTGAGAAATATGTAGAAGTCAAAAAAATGGCTGATCCGCAATCAGAGTTATTTTACTGTAAATTCTGAAGCTAAGGGAATCATGAATTGTTCCATAGCTCCTTTTTGTTAAAAGAAAATAAGTTGGACATAACTTTCTCCGTGCCCACCCCGTTAATAGCAAGATTTACAGATAGCTGCAAAGTCTAAAATCTTAAAAGCCATGAAACCTCATATAAGTTTCGTAAGTACAGTAGTAGCCTCTTTACTCCTCATTACATTTGCAGCAAGTGCTGAGAATTCTTCTAATACGTTAGACTTACAAAAGCTCCTAAAAGACAAAAAATGTATTGGATGCGACTTAAGTAATGTCAACGTCACAAATACTAATTTAAGCGGAGCCGACTTAGCTGGCGCCAACTTAACTGGTGCTAACTTAAGCGGAGCTAACTTAACTGGTGCCGATTTAACAGATATTATTCTCAATAAGAGTAAGCGTTTTGAAAGTAATAAACGTCAGGTTAACTTTACGAATGCCAACTTAACTGGTGCCAACTTAACTGGTGCCAACTTAACTGGTGTTAACTTAACTGGTGCTAACTTAACTGCTGCCAACTTAACTGGTGCCAACTTAGCTGGTGCCATTTTTAATAAGAGTAAATACATAAAAAATAATTACCCTGATACCTTGATACATAACTGTAGCAAGTTTAAAGCTGCTGAATTGACTAGAGCAAACCTTAAAGATGCTAATCTTAAAAATGCTCATCTTGAATGCGCTAGTTTAACTAGTGCTAATCTTGAAGGTGCTAATCTTGAAGATACTACCTTAACTAGTGCTAATCTTGAAGGTGCTAAACTTATAAACGCTGGATTAAAAAATGCTAAATTTATTTATGCTGATTTGAAAGATATCGATCTTAGAGGAGAACATCTAAGTGGGGTTTCCATACCATATTTAACATATTTAAACAAAGCTGCCGAAGAAAATGAAGAAGCTCTGCGTAGTCTAAAAAGACAAAATATTGATACAAGATTATTTTTTACAAAGCTTATGCAAGAGCTACCGGAATTTTTTCAAAACCCAAAAAATATTTTCAAGGCACAACCAATTCGATATAAAAAAAATAATTTGTGTCTGCCTAAAAATTTGTTGGAGGAAAATATACCAAACACAATCAGTTTTGAAGGAGCTAACCTTTATGGAGCTAATCTTTCTGGATCATACATGGCTGGAGATAATCTTAGCAATGCGAATTTAGTTAACGCAAAATTACAGAATGCAACATTATTTTGTTCAAACTTATATGGAGGAAACTTAGTTGAAGCTAACCTGAACGGAGCAGATTTAAGCTTTGCGAATCTAAATGAGGCAAATTTGACTAATGTAAAATTAGATACAGCACATTTAGACCAGGCAGAACAACATTATTATCGATATGCTTTTTGGCAGAAACTTGATTCAGCAGATAATTTCGCGTTAAAGAAAATATTAGAAATATTAGCAGATCCAGACTTTAATGGTGTTTTTGAAACGTTTAAAATCTTATTGGCACCTATTACAATTCTAATTGGCGTATATACATTTTTAAGAAAATTAACTTCTGAACGTCACTCTTACTTAAACAAAAAATTCAAAGAATTTGAAGAAAAAACCGAGGTCATTAACGTTAGAAAAATGTTAAATAGTGAACTAAAATTTATCAAACTATTTCCTTCAAATTCACCAGCTTTTCGGTCTATTCCTGTTACCGATCAAATGCTTGCAGAAGCTTTAGAAGAAGAAACCGAGGTGAAACTGAAAACAGCATATGAAAATTATCGGCAGAAACTAGAAAAAGATTCTTCTCTTATAAAACTAGATGAAGCAGATGAAGAAGTTTTTAACCATGCGGCTATTCGTGATAATTTTGATGTTTTTTTAGATTATCTTCAACAGTTTGAAATAATGATTGAATCTCACGTAATAGCTGCATCAGTTTTTGAGAACTATATAAGTCCATGGATTAAGATAATTAAGAAAAATAGTACATCAAAAAAAATACATGTTTTAAAATATATGGGTCTCTTAAATTCGATTGAATATCATGAACTATCTTCAGCTCAGAAGAGTGTAAGAAAGCTTTTCGAAAGATATTGCTTACTTGAAGACTTGGTTTCACCTATGCAAGTTGAATCAATCGCACCTTTTTTAGTTACTAATAGCAGCGAGGAAAAATGTAATTGGGCACTGTGGTTTAAAGCTCATTATCAGTATGAAAGGTATAAAAAACCAGGAAGCAATAATATAAGCAATGAGGATTATAATGAAATCTATGAGTACCAGCAATTGCTTGAAAGTCGCAAAAAAGCTTACATATTAGACGGGTATAAGGTGTTCTGTGGTAATGAAAATTATTTTGAGTTAAATATTATTTCGCGTTCAAATTTGCTCTCGTTGATACTAACACAAGTGGATTTGCGGAGATCTTTATTTGAAATATCTCTCTTAAGGTTTTGCTCATTATTTTTTGATAATTTTCTTCTTCCAATTCCATTTATGGTGCAATTGATTAACAAATTAATTCGAGAGAACAACCCTAATCAATACCTGATTAAAATTGCTGGTCAGCCAGATATTATAGCTATCTCTAAAGATCCAAATAAACCATCTTATGTTGAAGTTTGTAAAATATCAGATAAAAATATTTCCAAAGATGAGAACAAGAAGATCATTCGTGCGTATGCATTATTCCTTTCTCTGACTCAGGGAATAAAACCTTTGATTTTTTCTAAAAAGATTTCTACAGAAATCAAGCTTCCTAGAGGTATCAGTTTTAAATCTAGAGTATCTTATGTAGGTAGTCCTATTTTAATTGATGAAGTTTATTCAATGGAATCTGAGCTTTATAAAAGTTGTACAACTTTGTTTTCTCAATTAAACAAAAATAAAAAGGGGAGGCAGCCTAATAAAGAAAACTGCGAAATGTGTGATATTTCTAAAATACATTGTCAAGAAAGATTTGAAGGGGAATCAGAAAAACTAACTACTCTCAACCGAAGGACAACTCAGCCATGAATTTGGTACACACAGCGTCTTTCGCCTACCACTATGTGTTCTGTGCGCTCAACCGTGACGGCTTGCCCCAGCACCGTTTGAAACACTTCAAGTTCTCGATCGCACAATCGCGTACAAGCCATTGCCGCCGCGCAGATAGGACAGTGGTTCTCAATTAGCAAAAATGACCCATCGGGTAATGCTTCAACCTCAGCCATGTAGCCCTCCTCTGTTCGCATGGTAGCTAAGTGTGCTAGTCGTTTCGGGAGTACCTCCTCCTGCGATCGCATGTGTTCTTGGTATGTGGCAACCTGTTGGCGCGATCGCACATCCAACAATCGATCAAGTCCCTCTATACCAAACGCTTCGGTCACGGACTGGAGCAAGCTCAAGGTCAATTCGGCATAGCCATTGGGAAAGAACTTGTCTGCGGCTGGCGTTAGCTGCCACAGCTTTGCCGGACGCCCCATTGAGCGTGGCTCTTCAATGTAGGTAACAAGGTGTTCAGACTGAAGGGCATACAAGTGCTGCCGCACTGCCATGGCCGATACGCCTAGTCGTTCAGCCAGTGTTGCGGAATCAAGCGCTCCAGTTTGCTTAAGCAGGTGAACGATCGCTCGTCTTGTCCGAACTGTCCCTGATGTGTTGCTGTTTGACTTCATATTAAGAAACTAAAGAAAAACCTTTACAAAGTCAATCCAACCTGTCTACGATCTTTTCTAAAGATTTTTATTTAGAAAGTATGACTTACATCACACACCTCTCAACATCCCTAATTCGCGCAGCGAATCTCACAGAGCTGCAGGCGAAAGGTCAGTTGTTGGTGCATCTGAATAACCAGACGATTGCGCTATTCTACGTTGACGATCATGTGTATGCAATAGACAATCGCTGTCCACATATGGGCTTTCCCTTACATGGCAGCGTGTGCAAAGACGGCATTGTGACTTGTCCCTGGCACTATGCCCGCTTTGATCTCGCGAGTGGTGGAACGTTTGACTCTTGGGCAGATGATGTGCGCTCGTTCCCAGTGCATATCTACGATGGAGAGGTGTGGGTCGATCTCTCACTGCAAGCTGATCCACAATTGCACCAGCAGCAACGGTTGCAGGATGGCTTGGAGCAGGGGATTCCGCTCGTGATTGCCAAGTCGGTGATTGCTCTGCTGGAGCTGAACGTTGCTCCAACAAAACCGTTTCAAGTTGGGCTAACGTTCGGAACACGCTACACGAAAACAGGATGGGATACGGGATTGACCATTCTCACATGTCTGGTGAATCTGCTGCCCTACTTGGATGCTAACGATCGCCCGCGTGCCCTCTACCAAGGACTCTCCGCTGTAGCGCGAGATAGCTCTGATGCACCGCCTCACTTTTTGGTACATCCCTTACCCAATGCTGAGATTGATTTCCAGACGTTGAAGACTTGGTTTCGCCAGTTTATTGAACGGCGCGATCAAGAAGCAGCAGAGCGCTGTTTGGTAACGGCAGTACGGATGGGAATACCCAGCACACAGATTGCCGAGATGCTGTTTGCAGCTGCTACCGATCATCGCTACTTAGACGTGGGGCATATGTTGGACTTTATCAACAAAGC
>JAFAVL010000692.1 GCA_019242465.1 Chroococcidiopsidaceae cyanobacterium CP_BM_RX_35
TTAATTCAAGCGATACAACAGCAGTCTACCTTTGAAAGTGAGGTGGCTTAAAGGCATTGCCAAAACTATGACAGCCTGTCTTTTGACGCTGGCAGTGGCTCAATTCAGAATTATGAGCTGTATTCATGTCAACGAACTCGAACTGGCGTGCCACGCTCTTGTGCTGCGTTGACTTCGTCAAGTACATATTTACTTGAAGAGAAAATGCCAATGAAAAAGCTACTGTCAGTCATCCTGCTCATAATCGCAGTGTTTACCCTTGCTGGGCGTCCAGCCATAGCTGCGGACACAGTCTCTGGAGCCAAAATCTTTATTGCTAACTGCGCCGCTTGCCATGTGGGAGGTCGCAACGTTGTTGCTGCTGCCAAGACTCTGAAGAAGGAAGCCCTGGAAAAGTACAACATGAACTCTCTAGAGGCCATTATTCACCAGGTGCAAAATGGCAAAAATGCTATGCCTGCCTTCAAAAATCGTTTAAACGACAAGCAGATTGAAGACGTAGCGTCTTACGTACTCGAACAATCTGAAAATGGCTGGGTAAAGTAGGAAGTTTGACAGCCTGTCGTTTGACACCAACAAAAACTTAACCCATAATCACAGATCGCAACTCTCACTCTGGTAAAGGCGTTTGAGAGGGAAGGAGACAGCCGCCTCAAGGCAGGGCGTGAGGAAGTTAACGTGCTAGACCTGCTATTGGTAATAACCTTGGGATTCCTAGGGAGTTTCGGACATTGTGCCGGTATGTGTGGTCCGCTGACCGTAGCGTTCTCACTTGCTCACGGGCGGCAAGCACCTCTAACCTGGAGACAACAGCTGTACTTTCATGGTCTGCTCAATTTGGGGCGCGTACTCAGCTATGTTTTGTTTGGTGCCGGGATTGGAGCTCTCAGTTCAGTGTTGGTTGCGAGCGGGCAACTGGCTGGCATTGGCAGTGGAGTTCGCCAAGGCATTGCCATATTGACTGGGATATTGCTGATCTGGTTTGGATTGGCACAGATTGCGCCAGATTTCATCCCGCGCCTTCCTCTACTGCGCTATCTCGGATGGCATAACCGGATCAGCGCGGCAATGACCAAGCTTTCTCTTAACCCTAGATGGTGGACACCCGCTCTGATAGGGATGGCTTGGGGACTCGTGCCATGCGGTTTTTTGTATGCAGCCCAAATTAAGGCAGCTTCGTCAGGTAACCTGTGGACTGGAGGCGCTACCATGCTGGCTTTTGGTCTAGGGACAATGCCAGTCATGCTGGGGGTAGGAGTGTCGGCTTCTCTGGCTAGCGCCGATCGGCGCAGCCAATTATTTCGCATGGGGGGTTGGGTCACTCTCATCATTGGAGTCCTGACATTGCTGCGCACCGGAGATATGGTGGACTACACAGGTCATGCAGCGCTGTTCTGTCTAATGCTGGCATTGCTTGCCCGTCCTCTTAGTTGCTTCTGGCCACAGCCGTTGCGCTATCGGCGTGGACTTGGGGTAGGGGCTTTCGTTTTGTCCCTGGCTCATACTGGTCACATGCTCGATCACGCCCTGGACTGGAACCTTAATGCCCTGTCTTTCATGCTGCCAGTGTATCAGGTAGGGATGTGGGCAGGCATCTTGGCTGTGGCGTTGATGACTCCGGCTGCGCTGACTAGTTTTGACCGGATGGTGAAGCTTTTGGGAAAACACTGGCGGCATATCCATCTGCTGAGTGTCCCAGCGTTGGTTCTATGTGCCATTCACATTGTACTGACAGGTTCACACTACCTCGGCGACTTGGAGTGGACTTGGGCTAATCAGCTGCGGGTCATGCTGTTGGTAGTCAGCACTTTGGGAGTATTGCTAGTCCGTTCGCGCTTTATTTGGTCACTTTTATCGCTAGAGAGGTTTTATGCTTCATCGTTCAATGACAAGAAATAGAAGCTGGGGATGGCTGGTTTTCTTAAGCTTGTTGGTGGCTCCAGTCTCAGCCCATACTGTCAAAGTGTCTGGGGATGTGGCTGCTCTATTTCACATTAACCCGAATCACAATCCCAGAGCTGGGCAACCGTCTCTTGCCTGGTTTGCACTCACTCGCAAAGGTGGGCAGCAGATTCCATTCGAGCAATGTAATTGCAAACTAGCGGTCTACCCCGAACCCCATCAAGAAGGCTCCCAACCTTTGCTGGAGCCGACTCTCAAGCCAGTAGCAGCCGACCAGTATCAAGGTATCCCCGGAGCCTACATCACCTTTCCCAAAGCCGGAAATTACGAACTGGAGTTGAGTGGCACCCCAAAAGCTGGAGCTACGTTCAAACCGTTTACGCTTTCATACGAAGTCACAGTACAGCCAGGAGGCTCTTCCCCTAGTAATTCTGGGGGGATGGGGGGAATGAATATGGAACATTAACTAAGCTGTGGTCCATTCGTGCCTTTGTGGTTAATTATTAACAAGGGTAGTCAAACGGAGATGGTATCACTACCTTAAAAGTCTATGAAAGCTCGGAGATTTAGCTCAGTGAAATAAGATGGCTGGAGGGCATTGAAAGCTCCCGCCTCTACGTAAGCAGGCGGGAGCAATTTACTTAGGATTAGCTATCGTTCACAACGTATGTAATTCGCTATGCAGGTACCATCTCCTTTTGAGACCTCATCCAATGGCGATGTTGGGCGATCACTTGGGTAAAATCATCACTCACCGATTTCAAATCAGAGGCTTGGCGACAAGTCACTACGCCCATTTCAGAACGCACCCCATCCTGTGACAACCGCACGCCTGCAAGATCAGCCATCGATAATAGTTCGACTTCCCCCAGGATGTTGCCCTGCCAACAACCTACCTCAACGATGTGCGTTTTGACCTGCGGCGCGGTGCCGAGGGCATGGCATTTATTACAGATTCGTCTGACCAAGGAGCAAATGGGATCATTGTAGTGGACTTGGCATCGGGCGAGAGCTGGCGACGGCTGCACGACCATCCCTCAACCAAAGCCGAGGAGCCATCGAGCTACCTCCCACTTGTCGAGGGTTGCCCCCTGTTAGAGCGCCAGCCGGATGGGAAGACCAAGCCAGTCAAAATGGGGGCAGATGGGATTGCGATTAGTGCGGACGGGGCACGCCTGTACTACTGTCCGCTTATTAGCCGACGACTCTACAGCGTTGCCACTGATGCGCTAGTTGATCCCTCGCTCGATGACAGCGCAGTTGCGGCAGCCGTAATTGACGAGGGAGACAAGGGCGGCGGCGCAGACGGACTCGAATCAGACGCGGCAGGATATATTTACGCGACAAATTACGAACACCAAGCGATCCTGCGCCGTTGCCCCGATCGAGAGTGGGAGACGGTGGTGTACGACCCATACCTGATGTGGACGGACACACTCTCGGTTGCAACGGATGGCTACCTCTACGTCACAGCTAACCAGTTGCACCGTCAGGCACGCTATCACCAAGGACACGACTTGCGCCACAAGCCCTACACGCTCTTTCGAGTCCGCATCGATGCTCAGCCTGTCTTGCTGCGATGACCGCGATCTCCCATCTCCCTATTTCAACAAGTCCTCAATTTCCTCGTTTGTAAATCCGAACTGCCTAAAAATTCGTAGTACATAGGCAGGGGACATTTCTCCCACTCCCATATCAATTGGGACTACCCATGTTTTGTCCTCAACGATATGGATGTATAGACTGTGATCACCTTTGCCTTCCCGATAAACGTGCAACCCCCCTCTTCTTAAAGTTTAATTAGCTGCTTCGGTTTGAGGGAGGGAACATTTTTAGGCATAGACTGCCCTGAGTTCGTAAATTTCTGATGCTGGCTCCTTTGACTCCACCGTCAAAAACTCATGCAGTTCCTTAATGGGAACGGGAGCGCAGTGAACGTCAGATTTAGATATGTGAACCTCTTGAAAAGACTCAATTGCCTCCTTCAATTTTACGATTGCGCTATCCCGCGTCTCGCCCTGCCCTACAATCTCATTTTCTAGGCACAGGGCAACCCAATAGCCCGCACTTTGTCGTAGAACAGCGGTATAAAAATCCATTCTGGCTGCTCTGTTAAAACAACTTTCATCTGCATTTTAGATCGGGTTTGACTGCTCCACCCACATCCCAAAATGCGCTCCAACCAAAAACTTACCCTTACTCGGCGATTGCTCCCATCAATAACCTCTCAACTGTATTCCCATCCAAATGATTGAGGCGCAGCTAACAGTTGATTATTCTAATGAATGATTGCACTATCAACGTATCTTTCACATTTTGAGGATTAAGGTGAGCAGTTATCGAGAGAGATTTGGTTCAACAACCATCGGGAAACTCTCAAAATTTCGCCGTACCCAATCCATTCCCACTTCATTTAACTGGCGATGGGTGCCATTTTGGTGGTTGTAATCGTGCATGTTCAGCAGCAGGGTTAGGAGATCGGTTTTGATCCGCCGCTCACCCGTCAACCCAATAAACTTATACTCCAACGTTACTGCTCATTCAAGAATTTAACCAATCAAGCTGAGGGAGAGAGACTGGAGTCAAAATAGATCTGTAGCCTTTCTTTCCCTGCATCACCTTGAGTCAAACTAAATCGTCCCAACCTAATGCAGATGCTGGTCATCAGTCCCTCCCGGTACGTTCCAGTCCCCAGGAATCTCACCTAAATCGCGCCCGTGCTAGTCTACGGCAAGCACTGTCTTGGTATTCCTATCTACGCAAGCCCAGGCGATCATCCACTAAGCCAGAATGGCAAGCATCGCTGAAACCTGAACTGGAAGTTTTGACTTCCACGTTAGCCAAATTAGACCAAGGCTTGATTCGCATCGCCACATTTGGTTTAGTGAGTCGCGGCAAATCTGCAGTTTTGAATGCTTTGCTAGGGCAGAGGATGCTGCCCACCGGACCGCTCAACGGTGTAACCCAGTGGCCTCGTTCAGTGCGTTGGGTCGCTAACGAGAACGGCAAGATTCAGGTGGAATTGATTGATACACCTGGATTAGATGAGATTGAAGGTCAGGCAAGAGCGCAAATGGCACAGGAAGTCGCTCGTCAGGCTGACCTAATTTTATTTGTCGTGGCTGGCGACATCACACAGACAGAGTATCAGGCACTTTGCGAACTGCGGCGGGCTCAGAAGCCTTTAATTTTAGTGTTTAACAAGATAGACCTGTATCCAGAGCAAACCCGGCAAGCCATTTATCAAAATCTGCAATACCTCAGTGCTGGGGGGACTGGAGGCAGACGCCTGCAGCAACAGTTATCGGCTGATGAGATTGTGATGGT
The DNA here is from genome assembly GCA_019242465.1 of Chroococcidiopsidaceae cyanobacterium CP_BM_RX_35. Next base: position 5,230 of record JAFAVL010000692.1, read on the forward strand.
GGCAGCAGAACCAGCTCCTCTGGAAGTCAGATGTGAGTGGTCTGATGGGCAAGTGACCTATGAATGGGAAACGCCACCACCCCAAGCGGATGAGTTAAAGCAAAAGATTCTAGGCATTCTTAATCAAGAAGGGCGATCGCTCCTAGCGCTCAATGCCCTCATCCAAGCGCGGGATGCAGAAGCAGTGATGGCGCACAAAACTATCCAGATACGCCAAAAAGAAGCGGAAGACTTAATTTGGCAATATACCAGATACAAAGCTCTGGCAGTGGGACTAAATCCGATTGCTTTATTAGATGTAATGGGAGGAGCTGTGGCAGATTTAGCAGTCATCCGCTCTCTGGCGCGGTTATACGGTCTGCCTATGACTAGCTACGAAGCTGGAAAGATTTGGCGGAAGATTCTACTAAGTTCTGGCGGACTGCTCTTGGGTGAATTGGGCACTGGCTTACTTCTAGGGTTAGGGAAGAGTACAGCAGCGATCGCTAGCGGTGTAAATCCCACCAGTTTCTCTGCCTATGCAGGGGCTGCGATCACTCAAGCCGGGATTGCGGGTTACGGAACATACATTGTGGGGCAGGCGGCGCAGGTGTATTTAGAACAGGGCTGTACGTGGGGACAACTAGGAGCTAGTACGGTAATTCAAGAGATTTTGCATCAGGTGGAACCTAATACAATTTTGTACCGACTAAGACGAGAGTTGGAGCAGCAGTTAAATCTACCTAAAGATTGAAGTGACTTATTTCTTAAGATAGGTGCAAATTATGAATGGTTTTATTGCACCAAGGGCATACTACGTGGAGACCTCTCCCCGCTGCTCCTGCAAGAGAGACTCAGTTGTAAAAGCACAATGAATCTCAGTACTTTTATAAACTTCACGCCAAGTCTTCTGTTTTCGTCAGACTTTTGTAGGCAGATTGGGTAACTTGTTGAATGCTCCCTATGTCGGGAACTGGTTTTTGATTATCCATTCTTAGCCACAACAGGTACTCGATATTCCCTGCTGGACCAAGCAACGGTGACCAGGTGAGACCGTGATAGTGCCATCCTAAATGTTGGGCAGTTTGCCAAACCTGAAAAATCGCACTTGCCTGATCTTCTGGATTACGCACTACACCTTTTTTGCCCACA
>JAFAVL010000794.1 GCA_019242465.1 Chroococcidiopsidaceae cyanobacterium CP_BM_RX_35
GCTCGTGCATCACTTCCATCCCTAAGTTGGCGCGGTTGAGTACGTCAGCCCAAGTGCTAACAACCCGACCCGAAGAATCGATTACTGATTGGTTAAAGTTAAACCCGTTGAGGTTGAACGCCATTGTGCTGATGCCCAAGGCTGTGAACCAGATCCCAACCACTGGCCAAGCAGCCAAGAAGAAGTGCAAGGAGCGGGAATTTGTAAAACTGGCATACTGCCAGATCAACCGACCAAAGTAGCCGTGCGCCGCCACAATGTTATAGGTTTCTTGTTCTTGACCAAACTTGTAGCCGTAGTTCTGCGATTCGTATTCGCTAGTCTCACGCACCAAGCTGGAGGTAACGAGGGAACCGTGCATAGCGCAAAATAGGGCTCCACCAAACACTCCCGCCACACCTAATTGATGAAACGGATGCATGAGAATGTTATGTTCGGCTTGAAACACGAACATGAAATTGAAGGTACCAGAGATACCTAATGGCATGCCATCTGAGAAGCTGCCTTGCCCAAGTGGGTAAATTAAGAAAACGGACGTAGCGGCAGCCACTGGAGCCGTGTAAGCTACACAAATCCAAGGTCGCATGCCGAGACGGTAGCTGAGTTCCCATTGCCGACCTAGCCAGCAGAAGATGCCAATTAGGAAGTGGAAGACAACTAGCTCATAAGGACCGCCGTTGTAGAGCCATTCATCCATTGAAGCCGCTTCCCAAATCGGGTAAAAGTGTAGACCAATGGCGTTAGAGGAAGGCACAACAGCACCAGTAATGATGTTGTTGCCGTATAGTAGAGATCCGGAAACGGGTTCGCGAATGCCATCAATGTCAACTGGCGGTGCCGCAATAAAGGCAATGATGAAACAGATAGTGGCGGTTAGCAGCGTTGGAATCATTAGCACACCGAACCAGCCAACATACAGTCGGTTGTCAGTACTAGTGACCCAGTTACAAAACCGCTCCCAGACATTAGCGCTTTCGCGTTGCTGTAAGATGGTTGTCATTGGTTTGATGATTGCTTTGTTAACTACAGATTTGATAGTTTGAAGATGAACCAAGCCAATAATGCTTGACTCATATACTCAATATCTACATAACTATCTAACTAAGTTCAAGCTGTTAACTAGCAATTGCTGCTCTCTTAGCAAGAAGGCAACACTTATTGAGAACAGCAATGGCACAATCTCTTGTTTTTGAAGGATTTGGTTATTGTTGATTAATTTATCAATTTATTAAAGTTATTTAAATTCTTGTTCAAACGTGCCGTTAGCCTGCGCTGGGATGACTGCTTCTTGCAAGCTGCAGAAGCAGGCACCTCCAAAATCTAAACCCTCAGTGGCTGTACCGCCTGAGTTGACACTTGACTCTCCGTAGGCTGCTGCACCCGCTCAAGCCATTTTTCAGCTTTCGAATAATTGTCTTTTTGCAATTGTTTGATGGCTTGCTTGAAATGCAACTGTACAGCCCATACGTCGGCAAAGAAGCGTTTTTCTTGCTTCATTTTGTCGAAGAATTTGACCGCTTCGATGTGGGAGAGACCCCCTTCAGTTTTGGCGATCACCATAAATACCTCAAACACATCATCTGCCATCTTGGCATCCCCACAAACATAGTAGTGACAGTGCGGGTGGCGGAGGAATTGCCAGAGGGCTTGAGCGTTCTCGTTCATCAATCCTTGAACATAAACTTTCTGCTCAGTTAGGCGCGAGAAGGCAACTTCTAACCCCGTCAGAACACCCTGATTCTGCCAAGCCGCCAATTGGTCGTTTAAAAAGTCGATTCTCGATTTCTGCGGCTTTTAGCTTTCACACCAAGCTGTGCAGGGCTCCGAAAATTCGGCTTCTAAACAAGCAGTGATGTGAGGATGTTCCAACATCTTCACAACCAAAGCCCGAATGCTAGTCCAGTGGGCTTTGATGTTATTGATGCATTGGAAAGATTTGTTTGAATTGCCAGTACAGTGTCTTTTTTTTTACTTTTATAAAATCAAAATATACTATTTCTTTATGAACCATTTAAGGTTACTATGAGTTAACAACTATTATGACTTATCTTAAAGTAGCTAAGTTTGCAGCTAAATCTATTGTATTGGCGCTGATAGTCATGAAATTATTTAATTTTAACTTTAGGAAAAAGAAGGAAGAAGATATGGCTAATCGGAGCAGGAATATGCTTCCTGTAGATTTAGTTATTGTTATTGACACTAGCCCTTCAATGAAAGATGAAGCACAAGCTCTAAGTAATGCTGCTGCTAGTGCGATCTCATCTGCAAAATCTAGTTGTCCGTCTGATTTAAGGGTAGCTTGGTTAGGGATTGAAGGTACTTGGAAAGGGACAAACTTTGACCAAACAATTAGAGCTTATTTAATACAAAAATGTAAGGTTTCTGAATTCAAGCTGCGGGGTAGAAAGAGAGGCGAACTAGCCTCAGCAGGAGCGCAAGAAGATGCCGCTCGCGCTATTGAAGATATTTCAGATTACTTTGATTGGAGAGAAGGTGCAGCGCGGGCAATTTTCTATCTTGGAGACGAAGCTCTTGAAGCGGGCGGAGATAAAACAGAACAAAAAGATATTGAAGCAGCTAATTTAGCAATTCAGAAAGCTCAGGCAGCTAAAGTTACTGTTCATACATATTTTGGAACTTCCAACAGCAAGCATCAAGAAGGTGTCAAAAAAGAATATGCCAGAGTTGCAACCGAAACAGGGGGACAATACTTCATAGACAAAGATGCGATCGGTGGTTTTAGTGCAGTTTTAGAAAAAGTTATCTGTGGTAGTCGCACGCCTAGAAATACTAAACCCAAAGCTGGGATGGTTTACGTTCAAGATTACGTCTCCAACGAATTAAGCAAGCTTTATACTTTAGACTTAACTACAGGTAAAGCTACTTTCGTTGGCGATATAGCTACAGGAGTTTATGATATTGCCTTTGTTGATTCACAACTTTATGGAATTGACCAAGTAGATGAGAAAACTCAACTGATCAAAATTGACATTAATACTGGTGATACCACGATAATTGGCGATATTGGCTTTGCTGTCGCTGGTCTAGCATACCATCGTCATAAAAATACCCTTTACGCTACAACTGCCAAACAACTTATTGCCATTAATATCGAAACAGGTAAAGGTACGCAAGTAGTAACGGTAGCTAATAAAAACCATAACTGTGGCGAAGTTGCCTTTGATGCTGGTGGCAAAGCTTATATTTCCCTAATTGGCTATGACAAGAAGAAGTTGCTTGCAAGCTGCGACATTAATACTGGCAGAGTCAACATTATTGGCAATATAGGCTTTCCTGGTCTTGCCAGTATGGAATTTATTGATAATGTTCTATACGGCGTGACTGGCAACTTCTTTAACTTAGGGAAAGACGGTGAGCTAATCCGCATTGATACTACTACTGGTAAAGGAACTTTAGTTTCCCTAACCGAACCCAGGTGTCGTTGGGCAGGGATTAGTATTTGTAAACTAGTTGGGAAAATAACGACTCAAAAAGCTCCAGCAACAATCTCACAAGCAGCTTCTGAAGCCATCCCTACAAAGACCAGCAAGACAACTCAAAATGTGGTCTCTCAAGTAATTAACATTCAAAAGGAGAAAGGAATGAGTCTTTTAACTATTGACACCAAAAACAATTGCTACGTCATTGACTCCAATGGAATGAACCAGCTGCAACAAAATGTTGCTAGTTCCTTTACCTTAAATCAAGGTAGTTACGACATTAAAATCACTTCTGGTAGCTATAAATATGCTAAAGCTAAAACAGAAGGAGAACCTTTTGTTTTACTCTGGATCTATGGAGTTAATGGTAGTACATTTGTTAATCTAAATACTGGTTTTGAGACTGGTGCAACCTGGACAACCTTGAATGGATATCATGATACTTTGAAAGTAGAGATCAGAGAACAAGCAGTTATCTGCGGCTTGTTTTTTGATGTTAATAATAGTGAAAATAGTGGTTCAGTTCAACTCTCAATTACAAGCAATCGACAATATTTCACTCCTCAGAGTTTGACAATTGATAGCAAGAAAAACTGCTACTTGCTAGATGAAAATTATTTGTCAAGTCTCAAGCAATCTGGTGCTAATTTTATTGAATTAGACCCTGGAAACTACACAATAAAGATTCGCGAAGGCAATGCTAGTTATTGGTCTGAAAGCAAAAAGTTTAAATTAGAACCTTGGGCTTTAATTTGGGTTAAAGGCGGAAAGTTTATTACCAAATTGGCTG
>JAFAVL010000116.1 GCA_019242465.1 Chroococcidiopsidaceae cyanobacterium CP_BM_RX_35
GCAAGATTATGTCATATCAAGTCCGTTGGATTGACCATAATCAAGCTGCTGCCTCAGCCCAGCAGTGATAGCGAGTTAATCCTTGAATCAACTCTGGACGCTTAAGCAGTTGACGACAACGATACACCAACACCTCCTCCAATTCATCCAGGTGCTTAAAACTGCGATTAGCAATCGGTTCATTAGTGAGTGTCCATAGGCGCTCAGCAGGTTGCAGTTCTGGAGAGTCAGCAGGTAAGAAGATGAGATCAATGCCTTCTGGTACTTGCACTTGCTCACTGGTATGCCAGCCTGCTCGATCAACTACCAGAGCTATGCGCTTTTTCTTGCCCACTTGAAAGTGACGCCCAAAATCGACCAAGACTTGACTAAACAATTTGTTGTTGACGTATGGCAAAATCCACCAATATGTGTCCCCAGAATCAGGATGAACAAAGGCAGATAACCATAACCACTCAAATTTCCAGTTAACTTTTGCAATCGGTGTCGTCCATTCATCTACCCACACTCGTCGGATTACAGGCTTGAGTCCGGCAAGGGTGTTCATCCATTGCCCATAGTTGAACGTCGCAGTCGGGATGCGCCTGTCGCATCGGCTCTACTTGTGTCGCCAGATTTTTTTTTCCATTCCTCTTGTGCTTGAGGGTTAGCATCATGATGTTGTGGACGAGGTACTCGCAAGCGTAGGCGCATCTGTCTGAGGTACTCCCACCCTCGTTGACGTCCTACTGGGCGACCAATCAATTGAGCAATCCAGTCCGCCACTTGACGCCCATTCCACTGTCCACCCTCTGGTGGTGATGACTGTAGCGCCTGCCACAAATACGCTTGTTGCACATCATCTAGTAGCGGCTCTTTGCTACCTTGATTTTGATGGCGATGGTCGCCTAAAGTTTCTGGTCCAATTCGGTTGTAGCCCGAGACTAACTCGTAGAGCCAGCCCCGGCTGTAGCCCGTGATTGCAGCAACTTCTTCCGTAGGTTTACCTTGTGCCAGCAACCAAATGATTTGGTCATGGCTGCGTTCAGTCGCATCTTTTGCTTGGCGGTAGCGAGTTTCAAGTTCTTCTAGGCTTAGATGCGATTTGATAATGATGCGCCGGGACATAGCAATCAGACAGGATATGCACTAGTTCTATTGTACTATGGTCGATTTACCGGACTTGATATCAATCAAAGGCTAGCTTGTACTCCGCGCCAGATCAAGATTTTAGGAAAAACGCTAGGTAAGTTGACCATTGAATGTGACGAAATGTGGTCATTCGTTGATAGAAAGAAAAACGGGTCGTGAATCAGGGAAGTGTGGGAAAGGTAGCAAAGGTTTGCCAAGAGCAGGTTTCTGAGGCTAAACCTGCTGTTTGGGCAGCAGTATTACCTAAGCGGCTGTGTTTCCACATTCAGTTGAAGTAACTTACCACCAATCGTGCTGTCACCTTTGTCTGTTCCCATTCTTTGCCAAATTTGTTCTGCTGACGGTGCCATCTTCCTGTCTGCTGGCGCAAGATACCGTTGGTTCGTTCCAGACGCTGGGTACGGTCTTTACCAATATGATGTTCAACTTCAGGAGGCAACACCCGCTCATATCCACCCCACCCATCCGTATCCCATTCCTGACAGTCTGTTTTCCCCTCCGTACTAGTGACTAACTCCTCCGTCAACTTATCTTTGTGCTTCCCTACCCGTGCTGACAGAATCAATCCGCTATCTTTAGCCTGGCTTAAGCCAATCCAACAATCACCCACCTCTAGTTCTCCAGGCAAACAGTGTTTTTGTTTTTTTGGATAAAAGACCACAACTCATCGGCTGTAATCCCAATGGTCTTTACCTGCTGAACCAGGGCATTATGAATCATCTGTGCTTTCTGACTGGCATCTCGCACCACGTTGATGACAGTACCATAAGCCCTGCCACTGATTCTTGCTACTCCCCGCAAGCTGCTACCCTCACAATGCGATTGCAGAATTATGTGGATCTCCTCCGGCTGAAGCTGACGACGGTAGTAGATCGTGTCAAAGGTATCCGTAAAGGTTTGCTTGCAGATCGGGCAGAAGTAACGTTGGCTACCTTTTCTAGTTTTTCCCTGTTTATGTGTTTGATGATGACCGCAGAGTAGACAGGGCACAGCTTTCGAGAATCAGGCTAATTTTCTTCTCTCGTATAATACTTTTTCCCACACTTCCCTGGCGCACAACCGGCAGGTTTGAGTACAACTACGCTGCATGAACCTTTGCACTATCCTGGATTAGTTGTGGAAAGATGGAAGATACTTAGCATTCTTGCAAATGATATGAAAGTAGCCGAGCTATTACCAACTTTGCAAACCCTATCTCGTGCTGACAAGCTAAAGGTCATGCAGTTTTTAGTTCAAGAGCTAGCAGCAGAGGAAGAAGCTTTGTCATTGCAACCTGGAGCGACGTATCCCGTCTGGTCGCCCTACAATTCTCATGATGCTGCTCAGAAACTAGCAGCCTTGTTAGAAGAAGACAAAACTTGCAAATAATGCTTAATTCCCAGAGTTTCCCCTTTGTCGAAGCTCGTGATGCGTTTGGGAACATAGATGTAGTCCCACAGTTACCTCTAACGCTGTATTATCGAAATTCTGCTGTAGAAGTTTCAGGATTATTGGATACAGGAGCCAGTGTCAATGTCTTACCTTGTAGTGTAGGGATTCAACTAGGAGCTGTTTGTGAGGAACTAACAACCTCGGTACAATTGGCTGGTAATCTAGCACCAGTTGAAGCGAGAGGGTTAGTTATCTCTGCTCAAGTTAGCGATTTTGCCCCCGTTAGATTAGTGTTTGCTTGGAGCCTAAAGGATGATGTGCCTTTACTACTAGGACGGATGAATTTCTTCCTAGAATTTGATGTGTGTTTCTATAGAGCACAGAGAGCATTTGAATCAAGTCCAAAGTCTTGAGCAACTTGTCTGATTTATTAGCTTAAAGTTCCCCTAGGAATGCTCTTTGAAGCAGGGAGTTGAAGAGATTGTTTGACTCCAACACAACATATTCTTTCACTTTTTTACTTCTAGAAACTGACTCAAAGATAGCTGCAAACCTATTTTGGATAGTAGGTGGAGGCCAGAGAACCTCTACAGGGTGCAAGCGATTTCGATTCAGCGTAGGATTAGACGTACTCGCCTCATAGTGAGAGATTGGAAACCATTTAAAGAAGTAGTAGACAAAAATTGGATGGTTTCCTTTAAAGTCCTTGACCCAGAGAGTTGTGTCGTGCGGCCAATAGTTCTCTTCGACATAATGGACTCGACCTACTGATCCTTTCCGCCCCAGCAAAACACCTGGACCTAATACTTTATATTCAGAGTGATATGCAGAGATACCTCCAGATGAGATGACGGGATAAATACCCTTCTGGCATTGCTTGCTGGTGATGTCGAACCCACGCTGAAGGATTAGCTGCTCTCCTAAAAAACAGTAAAACCCGCTCTCAGAGCGGGTTTCATTAAATGGAGCTATGCGGATTCGAACCGCAGACCCCTTCAATGCCATTGAAGTGCTCTACCAACTGAGCTATAACCCCTTTTCGCCCTATCTATGATGCCTTAAAACTGCGCAGTTCGTCAACTTGAATTAGAAGTCCTAAGAAACTTGCATCAGATAACTGACACAGTTACCCATGAGGAAATAAACAACTATCAATGCTGCCGCCGCAAGCGCTACCAGGGTACCAGCTAGCATGAGAGAAAATTCCCGATGTTCGAATGCCTCTTCCATCAGGTGCAGTGACCAGGCTACCAAAGCTACGTCAAAGATTAGTATACTGACTAACATATTTTTGAAGTTTTAAATTTATTCATTTATCTTAACATGGTTTCAGGCAACTATCCTCACCACTAACAGATTTGATAACACCTTCCGGCGCTAGGTGTTAGATTAAACTTGTCGGACTGGCACCTGGCGATCGCTCAGATAAGTCTTTATCTGCGCTATGCTTAATTGTCCGTAATGTAACAAGGAGGCTAGCAGGGCAGCTTCTGCCTGACCTGTCGTTAGGGCAGCGTAAATATGTTCGCAATTGCCAGCTCCACCAGAGGCAATTACTGGAATTTGCACCGCAGAAGTGATCGCCCTAGTCAATTCCAAGTCATAACCTGCTTGAGTTCCATCTGCGTCCATACTTGTGATCAACAACTCTCCAGCCCCCCGATGCTCAACTTCCTGCGCCCAAAGTAAAGCGTCCAGACAAGTGTTTTCTCTACCTCCCCGTACATAGACATCCCAGCCAGGATTCGTCGGATCTTGCCGCCGCCGAGCATCTATAGCGACGACTATACATTGGTTGCCAAAGCGATCACTAGCCCGATTAATGAGGTCTGGCTCTCGTACTGCAGCTGAATTAACACTAACTTTATCTGCCCCAGCCCTTAACAAATTTTTAACTTGTTCTAAGGATTGAACGCCACCACCGACAGTTAAGGGAATAAAAACCTGCTCGGCAGTGCGGTACACAACATCGATAATAATATCCCGATCTTCGTGAGTCGCCGTGATATCTAGAAACACCAATTCATCAGCACCAGCTTGGTTGTAAACCTTTGCCAACTCTACAGGATCGCCCGCATCTTGAAGATTGACAAAGTTAACGCCTTTTACTACCCGCCCTGCCTTCACATCTAAGCAAGGTAAGATTCTCTTAGCTAGCATGACAACTTCTCGTATTTCTGACGGTTAATTGAGCAAAGACTCAAGGGAATGCTTGTGGCAGCTCCGCAAGCTACGTTAAGCCAGAGCTCAAAATATATCTAACATCTAACGTTAAAAACGCGCCAGAAGAGTTTATATACAACAGCATCATGGCAATTATCTCCTCTAAAAAACAGCCACAAGAACCCGAAGGGCGTCAGCGCCCAACTAATGCTCACCAGTCCTCACCAACTCCTGTGCCTGAAAACCTGCTACAACCCGAAGCCGCTCCTGACGAACAAGATCGGCAAGAAGAGAGCATCCGCCCCCAAAAATTTGCTGACTATATTGGGCAAAAAGACCTGAAGGAAGTCTTGGACATTGCAATCAAAGCCGCCAAGGCTAGAGGTGAAACCTTAGATCACCTGTTGCTGTATGGTCCTCCTGGGCTGGGAAAAACCACTATGGCGCTGATTCTAGCAGCTGAGATGGGTGTAAATTGCAAAATCACCAGTGCCCCAGCGCTAGAGCGTCCGCGAGATATTGTTGGGCTCTTAGTGAATCTGAAACCAGGAGATCTTCTATTTATAGACGAAATCCATCGCTTGTCTCGGATGACAGAGGAAATCCTCTATCCGGCAATGGAAGATTACCGCTTAGATATCACCATTGGTAAGGGTTCGAGTGCTAAGACTCGGAGTCTATCACTACCAAGGTTTACGCTAGTCGGGGCAACAACTCGTGTAGGAGCGCTGACTTCCCCATTACGCGATCGCTTCGGTCAAATTCAACGGTTGCGCTTCTACGAGCCAGATGAACTGAGCCAAATTGTACAGCGGACAGCTCAGTTGCTCCAAACTGCCGTTACTGAAGATGGGGCACTGGAAATTGCTCGTCGCTCACGGGGCACACCACGAATTGCTAACCGACTGCTAAAACGGGTACGGGACTATGCCCAAGTCAAGGGCTCTGGACCAATTACCCAAACTGTAGCGTCCCAAGCACTAGAACTGTTTCAGGTAGATCCTTGCGGTTTAGATTGGACAGATCGACGGATGCTCAGTGTCATGATTGAGCAATTTAATGGCGGTCCTGTGGGATTAGAGACAATGGCTGCTGCTACGGGTGAGGACACTCAAACGATTGAAGAAGTCTACGAGCCTTACTTGATGCAAATTGGCTACCTCAGCCGAACTCCTCGTGGTCGCATTGCTACCCCATCCGCCTATAAACATTTAGGCTTGATTCCACCACATGAACAGTTATCTATCTTGCCATGACCAATAGCAAACTTGCCTTGCGATTCATTCTCATCTTGCTAATTTTTTTGCTAGGAATTGGCACAAGCACTCCAGCAATGGCACAATCCCTGCCGCCTGACCTTTCAGCCACGCAGTTACAGCAACTCGACAAACTAGCTCAGAAAGCTTTTACAGCCACGAATGCTGGAGACTTTGCCACGGCTGAGACTTACTGGACGAAAATCATCGAGCAATTTCCCGCTAATCCTGCCGCCTTGAGTAACCGGGGTAATGCTAGAGTTAGTCAGAATAAGCTAACAGATGCAATTGCTGACTACAACAAAGCCATAGAACTTGCCCCCAATGCTACTGACCCTTACCTAAATCGCGGCACTGCTTTGGAGGGACTAGGTAAGTGGCTGGATGCTATTGCCGATTACAACCGGGTGCTAGAACTCGATCCTAAAGATGCTATGGCGTACAATAACCGAGGCAATGCCAAAGCTGGATTAGGACAATGGGAAAATGCAATAGCCGATTACCGCCAATCTGCTGATATGGCTCCTAAATTTGCCTTTGCCCGTGCCAACTATGCTCTGGCTCTTTATCAAACTGGTCAAACAGACGAAGCAATTCGTACAATGCGCAATCTAGTCCGCAAATATCCTAACTTTGCCGATATGCGAGCTGCGCTTACCGCCGCCTACTGGGCGCAAGGAAAACGCGGCGAAGCGGAAAGTAACTGGGTAGCGGCAGTTGGACTCGACCAGCGCTATAAGGATCTAGACTGGGTAGCAAACACCCGCCGTTGGCCTCCAGTTATGGTAGCAGCTTTGGAAAAATTCCAGAAACTCCAGTAGGAGTCATGTCTATGACCCATTTTGGCATCATTTGTCCGGGATCAACTGGTCATCTCAACACTATACTCCCGTTGGGTTGTGAACTTAAACAACGTGGTCATCACGTCACCTTGTTTGGAGTTCTCGATGCCCAACCCAAGACACTAGCCGCAGGATTAAACTTCTGGACGATCGGCGAGTCTGAGTTTCCAGCGGGGGCGACGGCGCGATCGCTTACACAACTAGGGAAGCTGAACGGACTTGCTGCACTGCAGTACACTGTCACTCTGCTCAAGCAGACAGCTGCCATATTACTTCGGGAAGCACCAGTAGCACTCAGGAAAGCTGATGTAGAAGCATTGCTAGTAGACCAAGCCACATCATGGGGAGGGACTGTTGCCGAATACTTAAATCTTCCGTTCATTAACGTGTGTAGTGCCTTGGTACTCAATCAAGAAGACAGCGTTCCTCCCTTTTTCACCCCCTGGAGCTATAACCAAGCTTGGTGGGCGCGTTTACGTAACCGAGCAGGCTACTCTCTAGTTAATTCCATCCTCCGACCAACTCGGCAGTTGGTGATTGAACACCGTCGGCAGTGGAAGCTACCCCCCTACTCTAGTAGCAGTGATGCCCTCTCCAAATTAGCCATTGTAAGTCAACAGCCAGCTGAGTTTGAGTTTCCTCGGCAGCATTTGCCTAAAGTCTTCCATTTCACAGGACCATATCATAACTCAGCTAGTCGGGAATCTATTTTTTTCCCGTTTGAGAAGTTGACAGGGCAGCGACTGATTTACGCTTCTATGGGAACTTTACAAAATCGCTCCTCAGAGATTTTTCGATGCATTGCTGAGGCTTGTGCTGGGTTGGATGCGCAACTGGTAATTTCTCTGGGTGGCGGTAGCAGTCCCGAGTCGCTTCCTGAACTACCAGGTTCCCCCTTAGTTGTGGAATATGCACCCCAACTAGAACTGCTGGCAAAAGCCTCCCTCACCATCACACACGCAGGACTGAATACTACTCTAGAATCCCTGAGCAAGGGAGTGCCGATGGTAGCAATTCCGGTTACTAATGACCAACCAGGAGTGGGAGCGCGTATAGCTTGGAGTGGAGCTGGGGAGGTTGTGCAACTGTCTCGTCTAAGTGTTCCTATGCTACGAGCTGCTGTAAAGCGAGTCTTGACTGAAGACTCTTACAAGAAAAATGCCTCCAGGTTA
>JAFAVL010000247.1 GCA_019242465.1 Chroococcidiopsidaceae cyanobacterium CP_BM_RX_35
CCGACAGTAACACCCCCTATTTAAGCGGATGAGCTCTGCTTGAAAATGACGCCACTTGCATATAGGGGGAGTAGACATAGGCAGCAAGCGCAGTAACAACGAAGCTTTCCTCCCCTACCATCTCCCTCTCTTTTTGCGACACAACCCCTAAAGGAGTAACTTTTTCAGCTTCAACCGCGAGGAGCCCCACGTCTCTCCCGAAGGGGAGCGTGGGAGGAATCGCGGACAAGATTTTTGAGGCACCACAGTTAAATCATGTTACAATAAACACATGAATACTGCCTATCAGTATCGCCTCCGACCCACTACTAGCCAATCTGCCCAGATGGAGACATGGCTGGATTTGTGTCGGCGGCAGTATAACTATCGGCTCTGGGAACGCTTTAACTGGTGGGACTCCAACGTTGTCCCATTAACGCTTGTCCTCTGGTATGCAGCATTGCGCCACTGACTGACATGCCTGAATACTACGGTCAAAAGCGTGACTTGGTACAGACAAAAGTCAAATACCCAGAGTATAAAGATATCCACGCAGATGTACTGCAAGATGTGGTCGGTCGGGTCAACAAAACGTTTGAGCGGTTCATCAAAGGCGATAGCAGTGGCAAGCGCTCTGGAAGACCACGGTTTAAGCCCAGTAGTCGATGTCGGTCTTTCACCTATCCCCGGATGAAGCCCGATTGCATCAAAGAAAAATTCTTCACGTTGCCCAAAATTGGTGATGTGAAGGTGATTTTGCACCGACCGATACCAGAAGGCTTCCTGATCAAGACTTGTACAGTAGTCTACAAGCCCGATGGTTGGTACGTCACGCTCTCGTTGTCTGATGATACTGTCCCTACTGTCTCCCCAGATAGCAAGATGGAGAATGCTGTCGGCATTGATGTCGGGCTGAAAGATTTCTTGGTGACAAGTGAGGGTGAGATTGTATCGATTCCTCAGTATGCCCGTAAGAGTGAGAAGCGCCGTAAGGTACTGAACAAAGCACTCTCGCGTAAACGGCAAACAGGAACCAAACGTAGACAAAAAGCGGGTAAACGTCTGTCTAAGCACTACCAGAAAGTAGCGAGACAGAGGAAAGATTTTCATTTTAAAACAGCGAAATTGCTGTTGGATAAATATGACGTAATTGCACATGAGGCGTTGAACATCAAGGGACTTGCCAAAACGAGATTGAGTAAGCCGATTTTGGATGCTGGGTGGGGTGAATTCATTGAGATAGTTACCTGCAAGGTGCGGAATGCACTGCCGCTTTCCTGCCGGAGGTCGCCTCCGGCAGGGTCGGCAGCTGCAAGTGCTGGTAGGCTGACGGTCGCTGTGAATCCATCTGGTACAACTCAAAACTGTTCTGGTTGTGGCGAAAAGGTTTCAAAGACTCTGGCTGACAGATGGCATAGCTGCCTTAGCTGTGGGACAGAGTTGGATCGGGATTTGAATGCAGCCATTAACATCAAAAATCTTGGGGTAGGGCATTCCCTGAGTAAAGCTCAACGAGTATCCGAAGCGATAGCTGGAGTTGTTGAGAAGCCCCCTCTGTCCGCATAGCCGCAGAGCGGGGAGTATGTCACCAAAATATCCCGTCTCTTCTCTCAATTCTCTAATTGCTGCTGCTTGGGGGCTCTCTTCATCTGGGTTGAAGGCACCAGCAGGTAGTTCTAGCAAAATCTCACCGACACCATACCTATATTGTCGCACTAAAATAATTTCTTGCTCGTTAGTCACTGGCAGGATTTGAGCTACCTCTGGTCCAACAGTAATAAAATAATCATTAATAATTTTTCCATTAGGTAATTCGATTTCGTCTTGCCGGACTTTGCACCACGGGGAATTGAAAACCATGGCAGATTTCAATACCTTCCACTTTTTTAAGTCTTTCATAGGCAAACTAGGCTGGCTCAACGTAGTCTCCGAAGGCGTCTCCGGCAGAACCTGGAGATTTGTACTCAACTATAAATACCATGCATGTAGAAGTTGAGATATTTAAGGTACAAAAGCGGTTCCCTTTAACCATTAGTCGCGGTACGACTGCCCAGACGATGAATGTGTGGCTGCGGGTGGAGCAGGATGGGATTGAGGGATGGGGGGAAGCGTCACCGTTTTCCTTAGGGAATCATTGGCAATCTACTGAGATGCTCAAGGACGCACTACAACAAGTAGCGCCTATGTTGCAGACATTCAGCCCCATGGAGCGGCAGCAAATTTCGCGCTGTTTACAGGAATCACAAGTCCCCTCCTCAGCTCAAGCGGCAGTGGAGGTGGCGCTGTACGACTGGTTGGGAAAGTCTGTGGGATTACCCCTTTGGCAATTGTGGGGGCTAGACCGCAGCCGCATTGTGCCAACTTCGGTCACAATTGGAATTAGTTCACCAGAAATGGCAAGGGCTAGGGTGCGGGACTGGCTCCGATTGGCTGATGTGCAGATATTCAAGGTGAAGCTAGGCAATCCAGCAGGGGTTGAGGCAGATCAAGAAATGCTGATGGCGGTGCAACAGGAGGCTCCAGCACTAGAGCTTTTTGTTGACGCTAATGGGGGTTGGAGCCTAGATGATGCGGTTTTTATGTGTAGTTGGTTGGCAGAGCGGGGTGTGAAGTATGTAGAACAGCCGCTTCCAAGAGGGGAGGAAGCTAGACTGGCACAGTTAAAGGCGCGATCGCCTCTCCCTATCTTTGTTGATGAAAGTTGTCTCACCAGTCGCGATATTCCTTCCCTAGCAAACTGCGTCCATGGGATTAATATCAAACTCATGAAAGCTGGGGGTTTAACTGAGATAATACAGATGATACATACGGCGCGAGCCTGCAGCTTGCAAGTGATGTTCGGTTGCTATTCCGATAGTTCGCTGGCTAATACAGCAGCGGCACATTTATCGCCGCTAGCTGACTATCTAGATTTAGACAGTCACCTGAACTTACTTGATGACCCGTTTGTCGGTGCAGTATTACAAGCAGGACGGCTGCTACCGAATGATAAACCAGGTTTGGGGGTGCAGCGCCAGTGCAACTGACACCTAACCAGCGCTTAGCGATACTGCTTCATGGTGGAATTCGCGGCACTTATGGCAAGACGGGACTATCACTTTTACGCTACAGTGAATCCCCAATTGTGGCGGTGATTGACTGGGAATCTGCTGGTGAATCGTTGCTGCACTTAACTGGTATCGCTCGTGATGTGCCAGTGGTAGCAACGGTAGCGGCAGCGCTGCCTTATGCACCTGATGTGTTAGCCATTGGCATCGCGCCTTCTGGAGGGGCATTGCCTGAGCAGTGTTGGCAGGAAGTCAAACAAGCGGTAGCAGCCGGACTGTCAATTGTAAACGGCTTACATACACCAATAGCGACGCCAGAGCTACAGAGCAGCCTCCGTGAGGGGCAGTGGATTTGGGATGTACGTCAAGAACCACCTAACTTACCAATTGCCAGTGCTAGAGCGCAAACACTTCCCTGCCAGAGAGTCTTGACTGTCGGTACTGACATGGGAGTTGGCAAGATGTCAACGAGTTTGGAACTTAACTGGGCAGGACAACGACGGGGCTTACGTTCCAAGTTCCTCGCTACAGGTCAAGCAGGTCTAATGTTAGCAGGGGATGGAGTGGCACTAGATGCAGTGCGAGTAGACTTTGCTGCTGGTGCTGTGGAGCAAATGGTGATGGACTTTGGCAACGACTATGATATTCTTCACATTGAAGGGCAAGGGTCACTACTGCATCCAGGTTCCACAGCCAGCCTCCCTCTACTGCGAGGTTCACAGCCGACTCAGTTAATCTTAGTTCATCGAGCACACCAAACTACAATCCGCAATCATCCTCACGTACCAATTCCACTTCTGGGTAAAGTCATTCACCTTTATGAAACCGTTGCTGGTGCAGTTGGTGCCCTAGCACCCGTAAGCGTAGTTGCGATCGCACTCAACACTGCCCACCTGGATGCGGCGGCGGCAGAATTTGCAATTGAGCAGACGCAGGCAGAAACGGGGCTACCTTGTACTGATCCTGTTCGTTACGGAGCTGAAGTTTTGCTAGATGCGGTGATAAAGATTTGAAATCCAGTCTTCTCACTCTACCATCTCTTGTAATTTTGGCAACACAACCACCTGATGCATAAATTGGTACCGCTATGATATATAGAAATACTTTTAATTCCTTCAAGGCGCTGTAGCATTTCGAATTCTCATCCGGCGTCAGTCGCTATCTCTACTGGCGATCACCCTTTAACAAAGCATCGAGCAGCCACAGAGCTTGAAAGTTTGGTAGGGAGCTGCTTCGATACCTAGCGCGGGTCACAATAGGGCATGAGCAGTTGGTCTGCTAGCCAATCGCAGTTAGGAAATAGAATTGCTATTTCAACCTCTGGTTAAGCGGATGTGTTCCAGAATCTGCTGCTTGCGCTGTTCGGAGGTTAATGGCGAGCTGGGCAAGCCTGCGGTCCTATTAAAGCCTGTAGAGCTTCCAGATTGCCGTTCCACGTTTCTTCGTTCTCCGGTAGATAAGCGGACGTGTTCTACAATTTGCTGCTGACGTTGTTCGGAGGTTAGCAGTGGTTTAGGAAAACCAGCTGTACTCCGCGACAAATGCTCCATAATTCGTTTCTGACGGTCAGATTGAGTAGCCATGATTCACTGGGTTGACTAGATGTTGTATTAAGCAAATTTCTTGGTTGTCTTTGACTTGTAGCTTCGCAATAGTACATAATCTTCTATAGTGCTACTATCACCCAACTTTGGGTTGTTAAAAAGACATAGGTTCAGAACTGATACCCAAGGTTTCTTTGAAATCTTTCCCAATGTTCCAGGCATCCCTGAGCAGCTCACGGTAAGTATTTTCTCGAATCATGGCATTTCGATAAAGCTCAAGCAGCAAAGCTTGGGTTTCTGCTTGGGAGAGTTCCTTTAGCTGCTGTTCCAGGGCTGTGAGTGTAAATTCCTGCTCTAGAGACAGTTGGTCTTGTGAGTTCATGCTCCATCCTCTACTAAACCGAGACCAGAACCAAATGTTGGTTGCAACATTCAGCCTGCTTATGTTTACTATTGTAAACAAATTTTAAGAAAGATGCACTGATGACTCTAGTGACTTCCGCTAGTAACGGAAAAGAGGGCTTCTCCAGATACTGTGGTGGTGGGAGAAAACTGGTCGGCTTCCTGTTGGCAGTGAGAACTTCTAGGTTATTCACTCGGCTAGGGACTGCAAAGCCAGACTTGCCCAGTCTTTCGGCTGCACATCTGACAACTGGGAAACCGAGGAGGTGTTCTGTGGGGGCCAAAATACTTCTCACTGCGGTAGCGTAGCCAAACTCTTGGCACTTGAGGAACTTGCTCTTTCTGCTCCTGTGTCAAAGTGTTGTATAGTTGCAGGGCACGCTTGCACTCACCACGGCAGGCAGCGTTGTTGTGTGCATCCCAATAACTCCTTGCACGCGAATTCTGAGGCAAACTTCTTTTACCAGAGCTTCTCCAGCCGGGGGAATGTCTTGCTTAGTCATTAGAGCCAAAAGAATGCGATCTAGCTTTTGTGCTGAGGTTCTATCTTTTCCCATGCTCAAAAGGGTTCTGGTCGTTGGGATGCACGGGCAGTAGGCACGCCTTGTGTAGTAGCAATGGATGATGGCAGTTTCCGTATGTACTACATTGGTGCCAACGAAGGTGGTCACGATGAACTATCTTCACAGCAGCAAATTGGTTTAGCTGTGAGTGCCGGAACAGATTTTTGCCAGTGGCATCGTTGGAGTGAATACTAAAAGGTGACTCGCTGCTGGCTCAGAATTCTGAGCCAGAATATTCTTAAGAACTACTGGTTCTTGTTAGTAGTTTTTAACATTGAGGTTTTCTATGTCACTAAAACCATTTAATTTGCCAATTTGGAAGATGTTTGTATCCATTGGGGCAATGTTCTGGCTTAGTAGCAATAGCGCTATGGCAGCACCAGGAACTCCGTCCGACGAGCCGCCTGATACTCCGGCTGATTCATCAACCCCACCGCCTGTCATAGTTCATCCAGAAACAAGACAGACAAATCCCTCAACCGATGGTTCATCCTTGCCCCATTCTGGAAGCCAAGCTCGGTTTAGCTGC
>JAFAVL010000259.1 GCA_019242465.1 Chroococcidiopsidaceae cyanobacterium CP_BM_RX_35
TATGGCTGCGCTATCGCAATGAAAAATACTTTGGAGCACACCGAACTCCACCTAAATCGAAACAGAAATCGAAATAGTTTCTATCCTTTGTCGATTGCAACTCGTCAGTTCTGGTGATGACTGAAGCCAAAACGTATATCCACCCACAGGGGCAAAACAGCTTTTGAAATTGCTTAGGATTGAAGAGTCAGCCAGGTAAACATTCGGAAGAGGAGCCACAATCCATGACACAGGAAAACCGGATCGCGATCGTCACGGGCGCAAATCGTGGCATTGGATTGGAAGTGGTGCGTCAGTTGGCTCAAACCGGAATGACCGTGATTTTGGGTTCACGGGATCTGGAAAAGGGTGAAGCCGCCGCAACGAAACTCACAGAGGAAGGGCTACCAGTGCGTCCTCACAGGCTGGATGTCACTAACTCTGACAGTATTGCTCAGCTTGTGGCTCATGTAGAACAGGAGTTTGGGCGATTGGATGTGCTGGTCAACAACGCAGGTATTCTCTACGACACTTGGCAGCAACCCAGCACTGCGAATCTGAATACGGTGCAAGAGGCATTCTCCACCAACACCCTTGGACCCTGGCGCATGTGTCAAGCCTTTGTTCCCCTCCTACGTCGGAGCGATCGCGCGCGGATTGTCAACGTTTCCAGTGGAGCGGGATCGATCGCCAGTATGGGCGACAATACCCCTGCCTACAGTGTTTCTAAAGCGGCATTGAATGCCTTCACTCGCACGCTGGCGGCTGAACTCAAAGGTGCGGGTATCTTAGTTAATGCCGTCTGTCCCGGTTGGGTGGCGACGGATATGGGCGGGTCAGGCGGACGACCTGTGCAAGACGGGGCGGCCAGCGTGGTGTGGGCAGTAATGCTGCCCGATGATGGACCGACTGGCGGCTTCTTTCGCGATGGTCAGCCGTTGCCCTGGTGAGGTGTTCATGTAACTTCTGCATTATACAGACGGAAAATTGCTGAGTGCATAATTGTGACGATGCGGATAATGCGCTTAACCTCTATACCGACAAGAGAATAGTCGAGTACCACCTCCTTGATAAGTGTATTACCTTGATTTGCAACAAGTTCTTCCATTTGCCCTGCATGTAGTTGCTGTATATGATTGGCTATTTCATTCTGTGTCTCTTCCAACCCAGGCAGGATTTGTGGTGAGATTGCCATGCGGAGTGAGGTAGCCAGATCTGCTAAGAGATCTTCAATTTGTTGCGCGAACTTGTCAAGACCAGGTAATCGGTGATGACCGCTCCAGTCACTCAAATGGGTGGCTAGAGTTGTGACCGCGTAGTTGAACTGATGGATGCTGGACAATATTGCGATCAACGGCTCCAGATTTTTTTGTCGCTGATGCGGTTCGCTTAGCAGCCGTTGAAATGATGCTTCAGCATTAGTGTTTTCCAATCTAGCTTTGTTAAGAGCTTTTTGGATAGACTTTTCCTCTGACTCCTGACCCAGATACTTAGCCAAAACCCTTTGGAAGTAGATGCGGTTGGTAGTAATGGTGGTAGCAAACTGGTCAGGGAGTCGCTGATGTTCTCGACTTGGCCAAAGCAGATAACCTCCAATTAGTGCTAGGGCACCACCGATCGCTGTATTCTCAATCCTGTCAATGGCAAGCAGCCAGTTGCCCGGATGGAGAATGTTGTCCATCAGTATGACCTGTGGCGTGAGGAAGAAGACGAAGAGCCCATAATTGATCGGCTGCAGAGCAAGGGAGGCAACTGTGAGAGGGAACAGCAAAAAGGCGATTACCAGAGGGCTATGAATCTTCGCTGCCAGAATCGCCGCTAATATGCCGCCGCTAACGGTGCCAAGTACACGCTGCAGCCCCCGCTGGAATGTAGCTCCAGAATAAGGCTTGAGGATCACAACCACCGTTAGGGTGACCCAATATCCCTCCTTGAGACCAAAAATGGAGTAAATCGTTACCGCCACTGCCGTCGTCACTCCCAAGCGGAGAGCGTGAAGAAATACCGCTGAGTTTAGGGTGAGGTTATCTCGCAATACCTCCAGAACTCGTGGACTTTGGTTCCACTCAACCTCGGCTGTGGTGTTTTGGGAGCGTCTTCGACTTTGGAAGTCGCGACAACCTTGTGCAATCTCAGCGGCGGCATGGGTGTACTGAGCCAACCTATCCACAATTCCCACTGTATAGCTGAAAACAAGCAAAATGCTGTAATCCACTTGCCGTTGACTAGTTGCCTGTCTTAGCTTTTGCCGTTCTCCTTTGAGCTGCTCTATTGCCCGCTCTAATTCCCATAGGTTGATAGAGGCTCTGCTGCGACTACTTGAGATAGCGACTGCTAGAATGCGGCAACTTTTAGCAAGTTGCTCAACTGTGTGCTGTATTTTTACCTGGCTTTGCTCCCAGGGTTGACCAGAGCTATAGCTCTCCAACACTTCAGATAATGTAGCTGTTGAGATAAAGATTTGATCGGCTATCTCAGTTAGCGCTAACAATCTCTGACCAAGTTCGCTTGCTCCCTGCCGAGTTGCTCTAGTTTGGGAGATTGCCGCACGAGCTGTTGCCAATGCTTCTCTAACTTTGATCCGTTGTTGACTGAGGGCAAGGTTCCAGGTATCCTCGCTTGCTGCTGTTTGAGCCAGCACGCCATCAACCAATGAGCTGCCTCCAACGGCATGTTGAGCAGTCAGGAGAAATGCTTCTCTCATCAATTCTGCCAACTGCTGATAACATTCTCCTACAGCCATTCGGACTAGAGCATAAGGTCGCAAAGGCCACAGTACTAAAGCTAGGAACATTGCCAATATTGCCCCGATCAGGAACATTGCAGAGTGCTGAAGTGCGGTAGCAAAGTTGCCAGGTATGCCAAGGGCAATCAAGAATATTGCTGCTACCAGGGTAGTCGCCGTGGAAATTGCATTCCCATATATACCTGCTAATCCGCAGCCGCATGTCCACAGAAACGCGAGCAACACCGCCCAGAAAGGAGTTCTGCCCACTAGTGTCCCTACCAACATCGAGATGGCACCTCCAAAAGCTACCAAGCCCATGCTCGTAGCTTTTGTCCGGTGGAGTCCACCAACATCTGCAATACTTGTCTCGAATCCTCCTAGGGCTGTCCAAACCAAGCTGGACCAGCCAGTGTATTCTACAATTCCAATTGGCAGAACAGTGGCGATCGCGGCACGCATTCCTTTGGCAATTGCTGGCTTTCCTGGTTCGAGTTGAACGAGTGTTCTTAGTAGGTTTTTTCGGCTTTTGAGCATAGTATATGGGATAACTAATACTTAATTTTGTTCAGTTAGCTGCCCAGCTGCACAAAAAACCTTCAATGACAAGAAAAAAACGCTTACTTTCCTGGTTTGCCGAGTGGGTTGTCCTCAGCTTGTTCTGGTTCATCTTTGTGGGAAAATTCGCCTTGATGGAAGTGCTCGTCGGCATATTAGCGACGGCTCTTGTGGTTGCTGCCACTGAGATAGTACGAAAACAAAACTTTGCGCGCTTCCGTCCTCATAAACGTTGGCTTCTGGGAGCGTGGCAACTCCCGATTAGCGTGCTACGTGACTGCGCGATAGTTATGGCAGTCATGT
Source organism: Chroococcidiopsidaceae cyanobacterium CP_BM_RX_35 (assembly GCA_019242465.1). Next base: position 3,566 of record JAFAVL010000259.1, read on the forward strand.
GGCGTCGAGTGTTTCAGGCTCAAAATGTACGGGGCTCCTTCCAAGTTTTAAGCTTCCCGTCTGAAGGCTCTAATTCTCGCTCTAGTGCGCGTCGGGCGTTAGCAGTTACGCTCATTTCTCTACCGCCAAATACATACGTTGTCGATATTGACCGTGAGAAAAACTTAATGCTGCTGCACGAACTTGAACCTCAAGCTCAGCCATCCAAACTTGCCAAACTTCTTGGGGCGAAGGAAGCGGAAGCGTCATGAACGTTTGGATGGCTGCAACCGTGGCGTTGCTAGTAGCGCTCGTTCCCTGTGGCATCGTTTGCCTGCGCGGTGAGCCGATGGATCGTTTTGTCGGGCTGCAATTGGCAAATACGCTCGTGACACTAATTCTTCTGTTGCTGGCTCAGAGCATGAACCGCAGCTTCTTCTACGATCTGGTGCTAGCGCAAGCGCTGTTATCGTTCGGTGGAGGGTTAGTCTTCGTGCGTTTTTTTGAGAGGTGGTTGTGAGCGCTCAGCAAATTGCCGTTTTCATCTTGCTAGTTATTGGTGTCGGAGCGGGATTAATTGCCTCGCTAGCTATTTTGGTCATGAGCCAAATCTATACTCGTCTACACTACCTAGGACTGGCTTCCGTGCTGGGGGCGGTGAGCATTGCTGTGGCAGTAGCGGTTCAAGAGGGAGTGTCGCAAGCAGGCATTAAAGCTTTGCTAACTGGTGTTGTCGTAGCGATAACTAGTCCTGTATTAACTCACGCGACGGCTCGCTCAGCACGCATTCGCGAGTTTGGTCATCCAGAAATGCGACCGGATCGAGCAACCACCGTCCGCCAGACAGATGAAGAAGAAGGGGTGAGCGGCTAGGTTGATTCGTGATTAAGAATTACCAAAGATGACTCTAGTACAGACAATAATTCTCATTTTTGTGGCGATCGCAGGCGCAGGAGTGGCGCTGACGCGCGATCCATTGTCGCAAACTATTGTACTCACCTTTTATGGTCTTTTGCTCGCACTCATGTTTGTCGTCTTTCAAGCACCGGACGTAGCGCTGTCGCAAATTAGTGTCGGAGTGATCGCACTACCGCTCATGATTCTGTTGTCGCTAGCAAGAATAAGGAGAATGAAATGAGCCCGACACTCCGTAAATGGATTTTTCTGCCGATGCTCGTAGGATTTTCCATATTGTTCCTGTGGGGGCTGTGGGATATGCCGCCTCTTGGTGTTTATCGCGGACCATATGGAGATATTATTAATCGATCCGTTGTCGCGCAACGTCACGTAACTGATGCCGTCACTGCTGTGAACTTTGACTATCGGGGCGTTGATACTCTAGGAGAAGAGTCGATCCTGTTCGTGTCGATTACTGGAACACTGGCACTCTTACGACGGCACAGGGACGAAACGGAACACCCTCCGATAGACATGGCTCAAACCAGAAACGTTCCTGCTACAAGTGATGCAGTACGGGTGTTTGGACTTTATTTTATCGGGCTGAGTGCGTTATTCGGTATCTATATCGTGACGCATGGACAACTCTCTCCGGGGGGCAGCTTCCAGGGAGGCGTGATCGTCGCTAGCGCGCTCTTACTTGTTTATATTGCTGGAAGCTTTGAAGAATTTCACAGAAGTATCTCGCAGGAAGCTTTTGAGGTGGCAGAAGCGTTTGGTATTGGGATCTATGTCGCAATTGGATTGTTGGGACTTTTCTTTGGTACGGCGTTTCTGCAAAACGTCCTGCCACTTGGTCAGTCAGGATCGGTTATTGGTGGTGGTACGATCCCTTTAATCAGTGCCACTGTGGGGTTGGCTGTTAGCTCCGGCTTCATTATCTTGTTGTACACGTTTCTTGAGGACACGCTTGTACATCGTCCGCGCGGGGAATCTTAATGAGTTACTTACCTTACATCGTAACTGTCTGGCTGTTTGCCGTGGGGCTTTACGGAATCGTTACGAGCCGTAACCTGATTCATGCCATCATCTGCCTTTCTTTGGTGCAGTCATCCACATACGTATTGTTGCTATCTGTTGGTTACAAAGCGGGTGCAGTTGCTCCTGTGTTCCAAGATGTGCCTCCTGGTACACCTGCTGTTGACCCAGTAGTGCAGGCAATGATGCTGACAGATGTTGTGGTGGAAGCGACGGTGGCAGCTTTGCTGTTAGCGCTAGCAGTGCAGATCTACGAACGAAACGGTACGCTTAACCCTGATGAGTTAACCATCTTGCGTCGGTAAAGCTTGTGCCAATTATTAACACTAGCCTGCCATCTCTTCCACTTGCCGTACCTCTCCTGATGGCTACTATAATTGCGGGCACTTCCAAAGTGATGCCTCCGCGCTTGAGAGATTTGCTAGCGATTTTAGCTGCTGTCTTTGTTGGTGTCGTTTGTGTCATCCTAATGGTGAGTTCGAGCGAGGAGCCTATTGTTTACTGGTTTGGCGGCTGGCGACCGCATGGTGGCATTGCACTGGGCATCTCGTTTTTCATTGACCCCATTAGCGCTGGACTGGCTGCATTGGCAAGCCTACTTGTTGTTGCCACCCTCGTTTACTCTCTACGCTACTTTGATGAAGTTGGTGCGCTTTACCAGGTTATAATCCTGGTTTTGCTCGGCGCGATGTGTGGGTTTAGCCTGTCAGGCGATCTGTTCAACATGTTTGTGTTTGTTGAACTGATGTTTGCCGCCGCAGTTGTTTTGTGCGGTTATGAAAGTAATGAGCCAGGACCACTACAAGGGGCACTGAATTTTGGCATCATTAACGCGATCGCTGCTCTGCTGATCTTGAACGGTATAGGAATGGTTTACGCACGAACAGGTGCGCTTAACCTGGCTCAAATTAGAGAAACCCTGGGCAGTGAAACCGATAATCTGGTCATCATCGCGTTCGCGTTCATTCTGACAGGCTTTTTGATCAAAGCTGCTGCCGTTCCCTTCCACTTCTGGCTTGCTGACGCATATGCGGTGGCTCCGACACCAGTATGCATCTTGCTAGCTGGTGTGATGGATGCGTTAAGTCTGTATGCGGTAGCACGTATTTACTGGACAGTCTTTGAAGCACCTTTAGGAACACACGCTGAAATCTTGCGCAGCATTCTTGTCGGCGCTGGCGTACTCACGGCGGTCGTTGGAGGTGTGATGTGCTTCGTGCAGCACCATATCAAGCGACTGCTGGCATTCTCTACCATAAGTCATATTGGTATA
>JAFAVL010000350.1 GCA_019242465.1 Chroococcidiopsidaceae cyanobacterium CP_BM_RX_35
CGTCGATGTTGGTTGCGTATTTGCAGCCGGAACGGGTCAAAAAGGAGACATAAGGAGACTTACACATGCGTGTTTTTGTCACTGGTGCTACCGGATTTATTGGCACTCCCGTCGTCAAGGAACTGATTACAGCCGGACACAAAGTCCTCGGCATGGCCCGTTCTTTAGAAGGGGCAAAATCCTTAGCGGCCATCGGCGCAGATGTTCATCGCAGCTCGCTGGATGATCTTGAAAGCCTGCGCCGTGGTGCGGCGACGGCTGATGCCGTCATTCATTTGGCCTTCATTCACGATTTCTCGAAATTTGTGGAGAGTTGCGAACTCGACAGGCAGGCCATCGAAGCAATCGGTTCTGAACTCGCCAGTTCTGATCGCACATTTATTGCCACGTCAGGGCTTGCGGGATTAGCTGCACCGGGTCATCTTGCGACCGAAGATAGTGTCATACCGCCGAATTTTCCATTCCCGCGTGTTTCAGAACAGACGGCGCTGGCGCTGATACCCAAGGGTGTTCGTGTTTCAGTTATACGCCTGCCTCAAGTTCACAACACTGTGAAGCAAGGACTTGTTAGTTCTGCCATCGCCATAGCGCGCGAGAAAGGTATTTCCGCATATGTTGGGTCAGGTCAGAATCGCTGGGCGGCGGCACATGTTTTGGATGTCGCCCGCCTTTACAGACTCGTGTTGGAAAAGAACGAAAACGGTGCCAAGTACCATGCGGTAGCCGAAGAAGGGGTGCGCATGGGTGATATTGCCGAAGTTATCGGTCGCGGCCTGAAGGTGCCTGTGAAATCAATACCGCCAGAAGAAGCGGAGGCTCATTTTGGATGGTTCGGTATGTTCGCTGGCCATGACCTTATAGGCTCAAGCGCTATCACGAGAAAAAAACTGGGTTGGAATCCTACCGGACCCGGCTTAATTGCTGATCTAGAGCAGATGGATTACCGAGGTTAGGCAAATTACACTGGAGTTTTGACTAAATTTCAGCATCGATCATATAGTCTTCACTCTCATCTAATAGTTAGGGTCAGCGGATCGCCCTAGTCCACCAGAAAGCAGAGGGACTCTAATAGGCTGTGTAACCAATTCCCTTTCTAGGGAGTTTCCTGTCCTCGACAAATTCTTGCAAAGCTCTCTGCCGTCGAGTCGCTTTGCTTTTAGTCTAAACTCCAGCCAGTAAACAATGTTCAGATTCATCAATCATGGAGATTTAAAGGAGAATCAAATGAGTAGCAAAATCTGGTTGATCACCGGCGCTTCTCGCGGTTTTGGACGCATTTGGACCGAAGCTGCACTCACGCGCGGCGATAGGGTCGCGGCTACTGCCCGCACATTGGCAGACCTTGCCGATCTGAAGGAACGTTTTGGAGACGCCGTTCTCCCCATGGCGCTCGACGTAACTGATACCGATCAGGCGCGGCATGTCGTTCGGCAGGCTCACGCGCATTTCGGCAAGCTGGACGTTGTCCTTAACAATGCCGGTTACACCCTGGTCGGCATGGTTGAGGAGGCGAGCGAGGCCGATGTCCGCGCTCTGTTTGATACGAACTACTTTGGTATGCTTCGGGTCATCCAAGCTGCCCTGCCTCTACTGCGGCAACAGGGCAGCGGACACATACTCGGTGTCTCAAGCGGTCTTGGGATTGTGACGATGCCGCTCATCGGCTTCTACTGCGCCACTAAATGGGCCGTCGAAGCGCTCCACGAAAGCCTGGCGCAAGAGGTCAAAGGCTTTGGCATCAAGGTGACCCTACTCGAGCCCGGTGCCTATGCAACCGAATTTGGAAGCCCCAAGTCGTTGAAGATCGCAGCGGGAATGGACGTTTATGCCGACCTTCGGAAGCAGATTTCCGAGCGTCTATCGAGCGCGGAACGCGGCGATCCGCAAGCGACAGCAGAAGCCATCCTCAAGGTCGTGGACGCTGACGATCCGCCCCGGCGATTTGCAGTCGGGGCCACCATCCTGCCTCGGGCGCGTGCTGCTTATGCTGACCGCCTAGCTACCTGGGAGGCGTGGGAGGCAGTCTCGAACGCAGCGCAAGGCGATCTGCGGAAAAATACAATTGCCTCGGTGCAGTAAATGATCGCATCGGTATTGCACCCAAGCAGAACCGAAACACGATTGAGTAACTGATGGATGGTCACATCACCGAAAGCATCAGGGACAAACGCACCCCAAACTAAATCTGAATAAAGATTACAGCCTATTTGCAAATAATCCTGGTTCGAGCAGATGATTGCGGGTTGGTTGCAGTTAATCCTGGTTCTGTTGCAGTTAATCCTGGCTGTACTCAATAGTCTAGTTGCAAATAATCCTGGTTGAGCTATGTCTTGATTGCTGGTTTGGGCTGTTATGTTTGCTGGCTCCTACAGTTAGGGATGAAAGCCAGAGTAGAATTAGCCATTCGCGATGAAGAGGGAAAAATCTTGGGTCAACTGGACTCTTACTCAATGGAACTAGGAGCCCAAAGTTTGTATGAGATAGAAGGCAGCAGTAGAAAACTGGAGACAAAAAGTGCTGCCAGATATGACGGCAGAGTTACTACACAGTGCTCAGACTCAATTCATCCAAGAGTCAAAAAAACAGAGAACTGAGCTGTAACAGCACAACTGAGGTTGGGATTAAGACTGTACATAGTAAATTCCGACTCCGGTTACAGAAATACAGCGGTTGTCAATTGGGTGAAACATAGTAACAGCAGTGGGTAAACCAGCCTTGAATGTCTTTTGTTGTCACGGCAGCGAGAGCATCTGTAACTGCTTGGTCTAACTGAGCATAGGTGCGTGCCGCTCGCGCCCGCAGAAACTCTTTGACCTTAGACCAACAGTTCTCAATGGGGGAAAAATCGGGCGAATAAGGAGACAAGTAGACGAGTGTTGCCCCAACAGCCTCAATTGCCTCACGGATACCAGCGACTTTGTGGGCAGGGAGGTTATCCATGACCACACATGCTCCCGACCAGAGATTGGGTATTAACACCTGCTTTATGTACGTCGGAACAGCCAGTGCATCGGTGGCTCCAGGCAAGGTCATTGCTCCCACGAGTCCCCGGAGCGCCATGCCCCCAATCAAAGTCAAGTTGTTGCCTCGTTGGTAGGGAGCATCCCCATCGGCTCGCTGGCCTTTCACGGCGCGCGCATAGCGTCGTGTCATTGACAGGTTAGAGCCCGTTGCATCCACAAACACCAAATTTTCTAATTTCACTGCCCCAATCTCATGCCAATACTCCACTCGCAACCGCTGGACTCGCTCCGTGTTTCGCTCACTAGCATGTAAAGTTTTTTTTCCTGGTGAGCTGGCGTTTTTGGATCAGGCGTCCCATCGTGGCTCGACTGACTCTCACGCCGACACGTTGCTCGAGTCGGTCACACAACTCCGTCAGAATAGCGTCGTTATCCTCCTCCACTAGCGTCGCGAGCACAGCCTCTTGTTCTGGGCTAAGTTTAGCTCTCGCACCTCCCCCATGCGCTCTCGGCTCAACTGTTCTATCTATTCGATAGCGCTTCAACAAATTCTCAATAAATGTCAAACTAACTCCGAACCTTTTCGCCAGTTGTCGCTGTGACCCCTCTTGCTGATTATGCGCATCGATGATTTTCTGGCGCAGGTCTACTGAGTATGCTTTCATTTCTGCTTCTGTTCCAGTTTCCTCCTTGAGTGGATTTCACTCAATCAAGAACCGCTGTATCTAACCGGAAAGAAGAGAACAAATTATTTGGAGCTGACGAAGCAACTAGAATCAGGATATATAACCCTCTTTTGTCACTTTCCGGTACAATGAATAAAAGAATCAAAAGATAAAACGCTACAAATCAGGTAGGGCAATAGATGTAGAATTACAAATCCTAAAACATTTGGCAAGAGATGCCCATCAAACAGTTGCCGTAATAGATGAGTATTGTGCCGAGTATAAAGACTTATTTAAAGAAGTTAGAAATTATAAATGCTTCAAATATTTACATGTGGGAATAACATCATCAATCAAGCATAAAATCATTACCAGAAATCGCGCTCAGTAGTAAGCATAAACTCAGCTCAGTCATTACATCATTTTATTGCTAACTCAGATTGGTCAGTTGAGCAATTAAGAGGGCGCAGATTAGACAAAATCAGGAAAGCATTGAAGGGGAATGCCATTACAGTAGTCATTGATGAAACCGGGGATAGGAAAAAAGGTAAAAAAACTGACTATGTAGCCAGACAATATCTAGGAAGTATCGGAAAAATAGATAATGAGATAGTTTCAGTTAATGCCTATGGAGTTTATCGTAATATAAGCTTTCCCTTAATGTTCAAAGTGTTCAAACCTAAAGGAACGTTAAAATCATCAGATAAATATCAAACTAAAATTGAGTTAGCGGCAGAAATCATTACGGAATTAATTAAGGAAGGATTTAATATTAAACTAGTGTTGGCGGATAGTTTATATGGTGAAAGCAGTCAATTCTTGAGTAAATTAGCTGAATATAAGTTAGGCTATGTGGTAGCGATTAGAAGCAACCATGCAGTCTGGTTGCCAGCTGAGTTAAGCGTTAGAGCGAATAGATGGTGTAAATTTGAGCGAACATTTAGCAATTCCCTAGTCAGAGACTAGATACATTAGGGAAATAGTATATGGTAAAAAAAGAGCGATAACTTACTGGGAAATAACAACTGACCCAGAAACCATGCCAGAGAATTCTACCACATTTGTTATGACAAATCTTCAGGGGAATCTGAAGAAGACTTTAGGCGATTTATATGGATTAAGAACCTGGGTAGAATATGGCTTTCGGCAGTGCAAACAGGAATTGGGTTGGACAGATTATCGGTTTACTAATTTTCAGCATATTGAGAAGTGGTGGGAAATTATCTTTTGTGTTTACACAATGATTAGTTTAAGTAGTCCAGCTTTTTTAGACCTGAATCAGTCACAGCAACTTGCGACACAAGTCAAAGAAAATGATGCGGTTGATTTTACTAAGCATCAACAATGGAATCATGAAGATGGATGGAAAAATACTTTAAATAACCTGCGTCTAATTCTCCAACCACTCTTAATATTTTGGCTGGTTTATCCCTGGCTAGATATTTTTCCTAATTCCGATCTATTGCGGGGCTTCAGTCAGTTAATTAGAGCAATGAATCAATTTAAACCCTTTTATTCTTCTTGCTAATTTAACTCATTTACTATTTGCTTAACCCGGAAAGTGACAAAAGAGGGATATATCCGCCCATCCTGTCAGTAGTTCCTGTCACACACGATCGCAACTCAGGCGGGAACCATGGACTCGAACAGGTATCCTGCGGCGAGTGAGCGGTGCGGTCTCCACCGTTCGCCAATTGCCTCGACCTCCTGCTCCGAAGGTAGTTTGGAGAGACCGTAGGCGCGTTGCACCGCCTTGCGTAATACTAAATCGCCTGAAACGAGTACATCGGGCAATCCGAACGCGATCAGCAATGCTCCGTCAGCAGTCCAAGCCCCGATGCCCCTAAAGGAGACAAGAACTGCCCGCGCCTCCTTATGAGGTAGATTTGCCATCCCGTCGAGTTCTCCCTGAGTTGCACGTTGTGCGAGGTCTTTAACGCACTCTGCCTTACGCGCCGAAAGGCCAATGCCTCGTAGCGTGTCAACGGAGATCTGCGTAAGGGTCTCCGGGTCGGGGTAGTCGCCGGGGAAAAGCGCGCGCAGGCGGGCGTAGATGGCGTTCGCGGCAGACACCGAAATTTGTTGTCCCACGATCTGAAACAACAGTGCCTGAAAGAGACCTTTCACAGGAAGCGATCACCGCCAGGCATCGTAGTCGAGATCGGGTTTGGCGGCAATAAGGGCTTGCATCACTGAGTCGCACTCACGCAACACCTCGCGCGCCCGGTCAAGATTCCCGCCCTTTCCGCTATCCATCGTGTCGGTAATTCCTGATTCTGACAACATCTTTTCCATTCCCTTTCGCCTTTAATTTTTGCGCGAGTGGCACTGACGATACGTTGACAACATATTGTCAATACTAGCGCACTGACAACATGTTGTCAATCTTCGGCTTGCATCTTCTGCGTAATCGCTTCCAGAAGGTCCACAGCACCAGCGATTTGTTCCGCGTCAAAATCTTCGGCGATCGCATTTGCCCATTGCCATTCGCGCTCCACTGCATCCTGATACGCTGCCCTGCCAGCTTCTGTGAGCAGCAAGTGCATCGCTCTGGCATCGCCGGGATTTTCGGCGAATTCAACCAGACCGTCGCTTGCCATCTCGTCTGCGAGTCGTTGTATCGCTTGCCGTGTTAAGCCCATATGCCGCGCCAGTTCGCTAACCGTGATGCGCTTTTCAAATGCACATAGCTCACTGAGCATTTGCCATCGAGCATTGGTGATTCCCGTCCCTCGCATCAGGCGTGTTCCTGTTTTTTGCACCGTTGTGTTCATCCGAATTACGGTGCGAATCAGGTCGGTTAAAGCATTCGACGCGGGGGTTTTTTGATGATGGTAAAAAGGCACGTTCCTATGTCCCGCAATTTGGGCATTTGTCGTATTATCGGCAAGCAGGGCTTCTAGTATTTTTGGTATCACGAATGCCGTGCCTTTTTATCGGGCGCAGGACGGCACACTGCGTTCCGTTCAGAATAATATTGAGAGTTTTTTGACTTTTGCAAGAAATCTATTTTACGAACGCGCAGTCTAGCTAGAGAACAGGCAGTGAAAGACGTGACTTTGGAGGTTCTGGAGGAGACTCGTTCCCATCCCGCCGGGCATCAGCGTGACGGCATCGGTGGGTGATAAGGTATTATTGTGCCTTCGTACCTGACCTGTTTTGACAAGCGTTGCCAGTTGCCATTCGCAATCAGTTGCTTGGTTGCGTCCGGAATTGCAGACTTTTCGATGAAGTCTCGCGCCCCATGTCTTGGAGCGAGCAGGTAAGGATAATCGGTCGAGAACATAATCCGTTCAGCCCCGATCTCATCCAGTGACCAGTTCAAATATTTTGAGCTGAACATGCCGCTCGGCGTGACATAGAAGTTTTCGCGAACATAGCTGGCAATGGGTCTTTGAAGATGCTCAGCAGACTCTGACATAACATTAATGCGTTCGAGGTAGAAAAGCATACTTTCGCCCCAATGACCCAAAATGATTTGGAGATCGGGAAAGCGATCAAAGATGCCGGACAGAATTAGCCGAACTGCTTGAATCCCGGTTTCGATATGCCAGCCCCAGCCAGCCGTTGCAAACAAGCCATCCATCTGCTCACCGAAACCGGAGTAATACGCTTCGCGCACGGCAGGCGCGGGAATTTGTGGATGGAGGTAGATCGGCGCCTGTAGATTAGCAGCCATCTCAAATATCGGTAAAAAATCAGGATGATCGAGATTGCGATCGCGGGTTCTTCCGAACAACATCGCACCCTTGCAACCGAGGGTAGTGACGGCACGCTCTAATTCTCGCGCCGCCTCATCTGGGTTAGGAGTTGGGAGCGTTGCAAATCCCTCAAAGCGATCGGGATACTGTCTGATCGTCTCGCCGATGAGGTCGTTGGCTTGTTGAGCGAGTTCGACCGCTAGCTCAGGATCGAGACCCTGAAGCGCTGGTGTGGTTAGCGACAAAACCTGAACGTTAACCCCACTTTCATCCATGTGCTGAAGACGAAGATCGGCAAGGTCTTCGAGTCTAGCGTCTAACTCAGCAGAACGGACCAGTTGGGTCGTGGGATCGCGAAACGCGGAATCGACGTGTGACCATGCCTCGCGCACCACTGGCATCAGAAAATGTTCTTCTAAGGCGATAATTTTCATCTTTTGTTTCTCCATTTGGGTATAGCTTCCAAAATAGAGCGACGACTAAGGAGTAGCAACCGCTCTACCTCTCCACTGGTTTCAACAGCAAAGGATAAACCAGAGATTTCAGTTCTAGAGGTTTCAGTTCAGGACGGCTGGTTTGAGTATGTCCTCACACCACTGGCGGAAGCTAGTGGGAGTGGTAGGTCGCGATGTGCCTGGGTCAGCATCGTAGATTCCGTGATTCTGGGCGGCTGCCATATCGACCATGCCCTGTGCCCATGCCTCGCTCATCCCATGCTGCATCATCGTCGCTTTGTATGCCTCACTGCTGACCTGCTGGAAGTGAACCGGACGTGCCAGCACCTCAGACATGATCTGCACCATTTCGTTGGGTGACAGTTTGTCGGGGCCGACCACTGGTATGCTGTCCTGCCCGCTCCAGGAATTGTCGAGCAGCAGCTTGGCTGCCGTTTCAGCGATATCAGTAGTCGCTACAGTTGCGAGCTGACGATCGCTGGAGTTTGGCATGAAGAACACCCCTTGACCCTTGATAGACTCAACCTGGTTAAGCAAATTCTCCAAAAAGAACGGCATTCGCAGCGCCCGGTAGCTCACGCCTGTGCTCTCGATCAGATCGTCCATCGCGAACGCCGCTGTCAGTAGGCCGGCATTCTGTCCGAACTCGTGACCCAGGCTCGTGACAGTGACTACGCGCTTGACCCCCTGGCTTTTGATCGCCTCGCACGCGGGTCGGGTGAAGCTTAGATAGTGGTCTGTGGGGCTGTCGGTATTAGGGTTCGGGGGCACTAGCCAGAACACGCAGTCAGCCCCCGTAAACGCTTTGGTGAGAACATCAATGTCATCGTGCGACCCCTGCACAACCTCAACGAGATCGCGTATCTTATCGAGGCGAGAAGGGTCGCGGGCGATGATCCGGATTGGCTTGCCGCTGTCGAGGATCTGGTGACCAATCTGTCCGATGGGAGTCGTAATAACGATCATGAAAACCTCCAAAAAAGCTTGCTCAAGAGAGGATGAAATAGGCGATCGGGAGCATAGTGAGATATTCAAAAAGACAGTTCGCCTTTCTCATTGGCGCGACGCGATACTTCCCACCAGGCGACCAGATCTTTGCATTCACCGAATCGTTTATAGTAGGCATTGATGTCATCATCGGTGGCGTTCTTTTACCCAGCGATCTCTTTGAAAT
>JAFAVL010000396.1 GCA_019242465.1 Chroococcidiopsidaceae cyanobacterium CP_BM_RX_35
CTACTACACAGATCACCAAAGACCGCAGGGTAGCCAATATGCCAAAATTTCTCGTTATGGCTGGGGACGGGATTATCACAAAGTTATGCACAAAAAGCTAAAGGCACTAACGAACTGGTTACTTTCCCAGGGTGAAGGAATTCGAGCCCGCTACTACGCAGATACAGGTCCCATCCAGGATAAAGCCTGGGCGCAGCGAGCCGGGATTGGCTGGGTAGCGAAGAATGGGAATGTGATTACGCGGCAGTATGGCTCTTGGGTATTTTTGGGCGAAATTCTCACAAATCTGGAGATTCCACCCGATCCTCCTCATACAGAACACTGCGGTAACTGTACTCGCTGTATTACAGCCTGTCCTACAGAGGCAATCACCCAACCTTTTGTGGTAGATGCCAATCGCTGTATCGCTTACCATACAATTGAGAATCGAGATGAGATCCCAGAGGCGATCGAGTCTCATCTTCAAGGCTGGGTTGCAGGTTGTGATATTTGCCAGGATGTCTGCCCCTGGAATCAACGTTTTGCTAAGGCAACTAATGTGGTCGAGTTTCAGCCCTACCCAGAAAATGTTGCACCTGAGCTTGCAGAACTAGTAGAAATCTCTGATGAGAAATGGGAACAACTTTTTCCCGCTTCAGCCTTGCGGCGAATTAAACCAGAGATGTTACGGCGTAATGCCCGTGCTAACCTCAAGGGTAATTTGTAGATATTCTCGATAACTTGATGGTTGTAAAAGTAATTATTTTTGATTTCGACGGTACGATTGCTGATACCCTTAGTACGATCGTGAGTATTACTAATCGTTTGGCAAGAGAATTTAATTATAGACCAATTAGTCCAGACGACCTAGTTGAACTCAAGAACTTAAACTCTCGCCAGATTATTCATCAATCGGGCATTTCAACGTTTAAATTACCCTTTGTTATGAGAAAAATTAAAGCTGAGTTAAACCGAGAAATTCAATTTTTAAAACCAATATCGGGTATTCAAGCTACTTTAACAGAGTTAAAACTTCAGGACATTAGGTTGGGGATTGTCACTTCTAATTCCAAAAAAAATGTTATGTCCTTTCTAAAATCAAATAATTTATGGGATTTATTTGACTTTGTCTACTCAAGTTTAACACTTTTCGGCAAAGACAAAGTTATTACACGTATTTTAAGAGCAGAACAACTATTGTTAACAGAGGTTGTTTATGTTGGAGACGAAACTAGAGATATTGAAGCTGCGAAAAAAATAAATATAAAGGTAATTGCCGTTGGTTGGGGATTCAATTCTAAAGAAGTTTTAGCAAATCAAAATCCAGATTTTTTAATTCATCATCCTAACCAACTGATAGATACAATTAAATACTTACAGCTCCTAGAAGGTATCAGGGGGTAAAAGAACTGAGAAGAGAATAATTACAAACTTTCACTACTACATCTCAGCCTGGAAGTCCCAAAGAAGAAACTCTGCCCCCAATTTGAACTCTAGACATTGCAGGCACTGCTATTTTGCATTAGCGACACCTGCAATGACCACTTCGCGCGCTCAAAGTCTGAAACTAAATTATTTGTCTTACTCCTTGCTATTCTTTTGCTGCTTCTGGGCGATCTATGTCACTAACACTGTACTGCTTTGAGGCTTCATAATCTGCATCGACATCAACAGTGGGCATTTTCTCTTTGCTGCTAGCCATCTCTTCGGCGGCTAGTTCTGCATCCTGAGTTGTAGCTTGCTTCGGATCGGGCTTCACTTCGTCAGGCATAGGTAACTCCTAATGGATTTTTCCCTCAATTTAGTAATTCTATCAAAAGCGATCCCCTCATACATAGTCTCACTAAGATAGATGTTTAATATTTTTTCGCTATCAGAGAATTCAATAAACTCTCTCTCTTGGAGGGCGACCTTAAGCCGTAAACTCTGATAGCTCTTAACTTAACCTATTGATCTGCTTTGGAGATAAACTATGACTTCAAGCTCTGATAAGAATCAGTCGCAAGCGCTTAGTAGTGAAGCTCAAAAAGAGGTGCAAGCGTTTGAAGCTTTAGACACCGATGGGAAACTGGCGCTGCTTTATTTTATCTATGAAAAGATGGGAGATTCTATCACCCCTGCTGCCCCTACAGCTGCCGACCCAGAACTAGCGCCCAAGTTGCTAGGAGACTATTACAAATTATCGGATGAACAACAGCTAGCCATCATGCGGGAGATTGTCAATCAGGAAGACACAGAATATTCCCGCGACTATGGAGCTTTAAAAGAAAACAACCAGTTGCTAGTTTGGTATGCTTGGGCGCAGGGTATGGGTGACACGATAGTCGATATGCCGAAGCAATATGAAGCAACTCAAGCAATAAAGGACGCGCTTGCCCAAATTGAAGCCCTCGAATTTGAAGGGCAGATTTCTGCACTGCGGACAATTGCTAGCCGTATGGGTCACACTGATGTGAAACCCATTGCAACTCAGGCTGAAACGGGCAAAACGGCAAGCCTGTAAAAGAGGGCAGGGGGACGCCCCTGCTCTCTTCCCATAATTCTCTGTAGAATTTTTCACCGATTTGTTCGCAGATAGTTTAAGCTAGCTGAATATGTTTGGAGTTGTTGCCCAAGGCGGTATCGTGCCTAATCGCGTTCGTTTAATTTCTCTCCTGATTCTCTGTGGTCTGTGGAGTTTACCTTCACCTGCTCTAGGGCAGGCTCTTATACCCCACACCCTACAACTGGATTCAAAGCAGTTAGAGCAGCAAGGGTTGAGCCTGGCACAGGAGGCAGCGCAGCTGGCGCAATTCCAACAGTATGAACTGGCTTTACCAAGGGCACAGCTGGCAACTGAGCTTGCCCCCAAGAGTTATCAGTCATGGTTCCTTTTAGGGGGTTTGTATTTGCAGGGTAATAAGGCAGCTCAGGCAGTTCCGGCTCTGTCACGAGCACACTCTCTAGCACCGAAAAATGGAGACATTCTGTTCGCTTTGGGGTCAGCGGAATTTCAGCAGGGAAATTACAAAGCAGCAGTTGAGAATTTGCAATCTGGCTTGAAACTCAAGCCCAACGATCCAGAAGGGCTATTTGATTTGGGTAACGCCTACTATAAGCTGGGGCAGTTGTCAACTGCAATCGACCAGTATAGTAAAGCAGCTGCCCAA
>JAFAVL010000423.1 GCA_019242465.1 Chroococcidiopsidaceae cyanobacterium CP_BM_RX_35
CCAGTTATGGTATCAGGGAAGCATTTAAATAAAGTCTCCAAGGTCAACTTACTGATAGACTCTATACGAATGTTACTCGATTTGTTAAAGATAAAATACAATGATATAATGGGAGAATATGAGTAAAGTCATTTTATTAAGCTTTGATATTGAAGAGTTTGATATTCCAGAAGAATATGGTGAAAAAATAGAGGACGCAACCAAGTTTGAGGTTTCTTCAAAAGGTCTGGACTTAATTCTTCTACTACTAGAGAGATTAAAGATTAAGGCAACTTTCTTCGTGACAGCGAATTTTGCTCTCAATCACAAAACTGTGCTTGCAAGAATTACCGCTAGTCACGAAATTGCCTCCCACGGCTATTATCATGCAAATTTTAGTCCAGAGGATCTAGAAAAGTCGCAGCAAGTTTTGTCGCAACTAACAGGCAAAAAGATATTGGGCTTCAGGATGCCCCGATTGCAAAACGTTAACGATAAAGCAATAGAAAGAGCTGGATATGAGTATAATTCCTCCATGAACCCAACTTATCTACCTGGTAGATACAATAACTTCTTCAAAAACCGAACTGCGTATTATTCAGATAATTTACTCAATATTCCAATCTCAGTAACACCACTGCTCAGATTTCCCTTATTTTGGTTAAGCTTTAAAAATTTTCCACTCTGGCTTATCAAACTAGCTACTCGCCTCACTATTGCAAACGACAACTATCTCAACATATATTTTCATCCTTGGGAATTCAGTGACATCAGCAGGTTTAAACTACCAAGTTATGTGAAAAGACGTTCAGGTAACGAAATGGTCGAACGACTAGAACAGTATCTACGTTGGCTGAAAAGTCAAGGCGAGTTTATTGGGTTTTCTGAGTTCAAACAAAAATTTGCGCGGCAAGGTACTTTCAAAGTGAGCAAATCGAAAGTGTCAGGCTGAGCGGAGCCTAGGATAGCTCCGCCAAAGAGTGAAAAACGAGACGTGGAAGCAGCTAAAGCGTTCTTTGATTAAGCGCATGAAATAGCAGCTATAGTGCCCGAACGAATTGTTAGTGATGGACACACCTCCCACCTAAGAGCGGTTGCAGAAGAGTTTGGTACAGGGATTGAGCATGAAGTGAGAAGCTGCTTAGGTAATCCGAAATTTGAGTACCCAGTTCTGACGATTTCATCTCCTACAGGTTTGATCTACACAACTATTGCTCAAACCACCTTGCCCAATCGACCGGAGTTCATCTTGTAAACTAGCCCAGACAACAAGTGCCTCTGGGGCAGTGACGGAACCTCTCTGTAGCAAGATAACATCATCTTGCCAAGCAACGATTTTGTACCTCCCCTGCTGTAAGGCTCGATTGAGCCGCAGCATTGTAATTTTGAGCCGATGCCGAGCTGCCTGAGAAGTCAGGTGCCTCATTTTGAGCCGATGCCGAGGTGCCTGAGAAGTCAGGTGCCTCCTGAATTTCCACAGGTCTAACAGAACGTAATCTACATCCATCACCCGTTGCTGCTCATCTTGAAATTGGAGACTGGGTAATTGAACGATCGCCTGGCGACTGGACAAGTGGGCAAGCGGTTCTTCACTAGCAGCAACACTAGCCTTTTGAGGAATAAGTTGAATCGCGGTCTGAATGTGAGCAGCATGCTGCCAACGGTCACTCAAGGATACATAGATGAATGGGTTGAGCGAGGACGGTACTAGAAAGTACAAGGAGCGATGGGGATCAGATGTAACAGTAAACACTAACGATAGAGCAAGGCAGGCGAGCCAAAAGCGACGCAATCGACGCTTGAATTTCTGCTCGTGCTGAGACCACCATAATATAGCGCCGTAATACAAACCAGGTGCCAAGGGAAACGTGGAGTGGTAGTTGAGAGAGGTAGCGTTAGCGTTCTGAGAGTTCTGAATCAGGTTTTCGAACAGCGGTAAGCTAGTGATTATCCAGGTGCTAGGAGAGATAGCTGAAACAAAAGCCAAGGGCTGCCATAGCCCGAGTATATATCGTAGGCAGCGATCAAGGTGATTGCAAAAGACACTCAACAATACTTGCGGCTGACTAATAATCCCCCACAGTAGTTCTAGAGTTGTGGGGTGCTGACTCTTAGTGAATTGACCGAAATAGGTAGATAGGTACAGCCGGGAATTGTCGTCAGAAAACATTGGCATCAGGACGGTGGTCACGACGACTACGTAGCAGAAACTGAGCAAGCACAATACTATACCACTGTAGGGATAGCGCCGACTGAGTACTAGATAAACCCCAATCCCAAACAGCATGATACCAGCATCTTCCCGCACACCTAAAGTCAATGCCGTTAGCAGCCAGAACAGCCACCAACAACGTTTTTCCAAAGCTAGGAGTAGCCCAAAAGCGAAGAGAGGAATTTGGCATGATTCATAGAAATCATGTAGGCTCGGTCCAATAATCGAATTTGCCCCATAGTAACTAGCGGTAATGAACACTGATAGGGTTGGAGCTAGGTACTGTCGGGCTAAGACATAGAGGACTAGTCCTGCCGCCGTTATCAAACCCACTTGCAAGACAAGCAAGGTAACGGGGGAGGGAAACAGAGCATAAAGTGGTAGCCAGAGCAAAAAATTCAGGACAAAGTGTTGCCCCAGGTGGTTGTACGACAGAGAGGGAATCTTTCCGTCGAACATGACGGCGCTCGAGTTACCGGAAGACAAGGACCCTTGAAATAGTCGCCCATGGGCACTGTTCCAAAACAACTGGTTGAACAGACCGTGATCGTAAGTAGCATAAAAGCTATAGTAACGATTTATGGATATTATCAAAGTCAGAGAAAAAAAAATTGCTGCAAGTATCAGTATTTTGAGAAGAGTGGAATTTTTCTGAACAAAAAGAGATTTCAACAATGACGTTAACCTGTAATTAAACTAATCCAAGAATAATTTGGTATGGAAAAAAAGACGAGAAATGAGATTTCTATTGTCAAATATTACCAAAGAGATTTTTTTATCTCTTAACACGCTTTTGTGAAAACTTGTTGTCAAATAGCTTAGTTCAAACTTTTTAGAGGGGATCGAGGTGACGGCGGGCTTGTTTCTAATGTCACGCCCTGCGGTAGAAGCTGAACGCAAACTCTGGCAGAACCGGAGTCTCGATGCCGTCTATCCTAATCATCTATTTTGATGAGTATGATTGCTTACCCCTCAACTTGGCTAATGAAACGTTAACGTTCTTTCTCCCCTCCCCCCTGCTCCATTGCCTCTTCAAGTCGGGGTAATGAGCGTTGGGGATTGGCAGGGCTAGATCGAGCAATATAGTAGAGTGCTTAAAAAGCAAAACGTAAATTTCAGAATATACTCTCACTTAGCCGTTAGTTTTTTTAACCGTTGATAGCACTGTTCTTCGCTCTTCACTCTCCACGTTAATCAAACATGTCTTCACCTAAGTGGCGTCCATACATCATTGGTTTGTTTCTAAGCTTGCTCCTGAGTAGTATTGCGCTATTCAATGGCAACCGAACTGAGGCTTTAGTACCATCAACGGTAGTGCCGCCTGTACCTAACCTTTCGCTCACTCAAGGAGTGCGTCGAACAGTGTTAGATAATGGCTTGACTGTATTAACCAAGGAAGTCCACACAGCTCCAGTTGTCAGCGTTCAGGTATGGTACCGAGTCGGGTCGCGTAATGAGGCGGCAGGGGTGAATGGATTGTCTCACCAGCTTGAACACTTAATGTTCAAGGGCACCACTGACCGTCCGATTCAGTTTGGTCGGTTGTTTAGTGCATTGGGGAGCCAGTTTAATGCCTTTACCAGCTACGATGAGACTGCCTATTTTGGGACGGCAGAACGGGACAAGCTAGAGGCACTACTAGCGCTGGAAGCTGACCGGATGGCAAAGTCTATCAATGGGGCGGAGCAACTGGCGAGTGAGCGACGGGTTGTGATC
>JAFAVL010000536.1 GCA_019242465.1 Chroococcidiopsidaceae cyanobacterium CP_BM_RX_35
CTAATTAGCCTAGACAAAGGTGTCTCTCAGCTACTGAGGGACACCAATGGATGGAGCTACCTCAACCAGTACGAGGGAATTTTGCTTTCTGGTTACCTCACCACTGTAAATAAGTTTACAGTTAAAAACGGGAAACTTGTTGTATTCTCGTGTTTTTCCTTATGTTGTCAACTTTATAATACAAATATATGAGAATAATCCGAGTGAGACATTTCTAAAATCAACTATGTTGCAGAAATAGGGACGGCATCGAATTTTACAACGAGGATGAGAGACGATAGAATAAAAATCATGTTAACTCATCGGATATTTGACTTTTTGATTAGTTATGAGTAAAAATTTAGAGCAATTATTAACAAGTTTGAAGCAAGAAGCAGATTTAATAGATAAAATCAGTCAAAACTTGGTCTTTCGCTATAAAAGCAGTCAAAGACTGATACTAGAAACTGGAATACCTTTCTTAACGAGAGTTGAGCCAACTCCCTTTCAAGGAGAAGCAAAACAATGCTTCCAAAATTGTTTTACTGCTTTAGAAAAATATCCAAAGCTTCACTATTGTGAAGGATTTGCTATGAATGGTATGTTGCCTGTAGCTATATCTCACGCTTGGCTAGTTAACGCTAAGCTTGAGGTTATAGATCCGACATGGTACGAAGAAAAATCGCTTGAGTGTACGTATTTTGGAGCTGTCTTCGAGCGAGAATTTGTTCTAGACTTTTTCATGAAAATAAAGCGTTACGGAATTCTAGAGAATGATTTCTTAAATAGCTACTGTTTGAAACAAGAGGGATTTCCTAAATGGGCGCTATGTGCTAAGTTTCATGTTGAGTCTTAGCAAGTTTCAAATGATGTGGACGATAGAGTTCTATCGCTGCAGCAGTAAAGCCAATGCCTGTAAATTTATTAAACTGATAGATAACACATAATAGATCGCCTCAAAGCTAGGAACCTTTTATTATCTGTATAGCAATTTGTCTTTTACCTAGAACTAAAGTTTGCTACCAGTAAAACACCAATTTTTTGCTGCTATGGTCTGCTTTATCAACCAAAAAGTTAGAAACGTTTAGTAATAACTTAGTAATCAGCACCAGTAGTATGAGGTTATTTGTAAAAAGACTAAACTTTAGACAGGTCTGCCAATTAGGTCAAATCTGTCTTAATTCAAAAACCTTTACACTAGCCAGAATTATTTACTTCGGTAGGCGGTTTGATAGACTTTTTATTTTACGCTTACTTACAACCTCTACAACTAGCCAGAATCGCTTGTCTTAGTAAATCTTCGCTTCCTCTTCCCTGATTGATTATTAAGGTTAGGTCGATCGTCTTTGTGTCTACGAGCCTTTTGAGGCTGCTTGGATACTTTTAGGGAAGATCTTGATTCTGGAATATCCACCAATCTGTTAGGATTTGTGGTTTCTGAAGGAGAGTTAGAGGTTGTCCCCGCATCGCGGAGAGGTGCCACCATCGTGGCTTCTTGGTTCAACGTCACAGGGGACTCCCCAAGCGTCACTTGCCACCCCCAAGGGCGGTAGCTTCCTTGTTGGAAGGTTGAAAGATGAACTGCACGAGGCAAACGCAATTTTTTGCTGTAGTGTTCGGTGCGTTGCCTGGGTTCATCTGAAATTTCTTTTGGGGCGATCTCGACGTATATACGCCCACTAGCTACAGCTTTTTGCTCAATCATAGCCGTCAGCTGAGCCTGCCCATTGGCTAGAATCATCTTGTTGAAATGGGACTTGAGTGAAGCTCCATTCGGGTCATAGCCTGTCCCCTGTTTATTAACAATGGGTTTGGGTCTACGATTGACTCTTCGTATATCAGACTTAGCGATCGCGATTCCGCTGTACTCTCGTACCAATTTGGTCGAGAGTTTGTGATTGAAAGCTTTCCGAGTCCGCCGAAGCTTTTCGTGCAGTCGTGCAATCTTCTGCTGCGTCTTCTGCTTATTTGCTCCTTTGTGAGAATTGATAGGGCAACTCAAGAAATGCTCTCCCAGTTCGGGGTTGTACGTGGAGATCGGGCAGAGGTTTTGTTGACGGCTAAGTTTGCGTTGCAGTCGCTGGATGCGTTTCTCCAGTTTGCGATAGGAAGGCGGTGGCTCTACTACCTTGCCTCCATCAGTTGCGAACAGATGATTGTAGCCTAAACCTAATCCCACCGCCTTATTGGAAGGCTTCAGTTGTTTTGTAGGAAGTTCCCCGGTCAGCTGTAAGTAGTATCCTGATGGCTCTCGGATGATTTTCAGAGTGGCGATCAATACTGAGCTATCCCAGCGTTTGTCTAAGGTCTTGACTTTCACTTTCCCTAGTTTGGGAAGAGTAATTTGTTTACCTATAACCCTGATAGCTTTGGCATTGTTGTTAACAAGAGACTTAAACTTATTTTTATAACGCTTGTACTTTGGGCGTTTGCGGTTCCCCGCTTTGTACTCTGACCAGGCATCTGTTAGGGACTGGAGCGTTCCTGCTACAAACTTACAGGGAACTTCGCAGAACCAAGGCTTATCTGCATGGTTCTTTTTAGCGAAGTGGTAAAGGATGCCAAAGAATGATGGTGATTCCAACTCTGGTTGGCGATAGTTCTGTAGAATCGGGCAACTCATGCGATAGGGCTTTTTCTGAGCTAATCGCGTGAATGGTATGAGTTGTCCCTCATTGTCCTTGTAATACTCCCAGGGTAGTGGACAGCAGGGAACCCAAGTTTTCGAGTCTTTGTCCCACCGTGTGAAACTCTCGAAGTCCTCAAGTAAATGTAGACCCTGATTCCACACCCATCGCTGCACAGCGAGCCAGTTATCTATTTTGGTTTGCTGAGCTTGGTTTAGGTCTAACTTTAACTCAATAGTTTGCACGGTTGGAGTAACAAAGAAATAAACGCACTGACGAAATTAACCTACCATTAACTTCTTTATTCGTCTAAACGAAAATTTACTGAAATTAAAATCCTAATTTATAAACACTGATTACTATTTCAGTAGATATACGGTTGGCATAATTAACTTGACTCAATCTGAGATAAAAAAGAGAATAAGTCTATAAAATCAGAAATTTTACTGAAGCTCTTGTTAAAAGAGTAAGTTAGTTTGAAATAGAATTTTAGTTCTAATAGTAAAAAACTTAAGACTCATTTGTGTTGACGAGTCCATACAGGACCTTATTTTACAACAAATTTATATTTAAGTTCATTTATTAGAAAAGTAAAGTTGATGAACCGAGTATAGCGAGTATTTTTTTTGATGTATGAGCGGAGAGAATTAGATGAAAAAAAAGTTGAATGTTGTCCTCAAGTATTACAACTATTACAACAACGAGCAGGGTTTTGCTATGCCCATTGCTGTAGTACTGGGGCTGATCATGCTCCTAATTGGTGGCACCATGCTCTTGAGATCTCTGGGCGATCAGGTGACTGCATCGGCTCAAAAGGCAACATCTAGAGCCTTAGGTGCAGCAGAGACAGGTATCACCCATTACCAGGCTTTTATAATAAGTAACAAGATTATTGCCACATACCCCGACTGTGTTGGCATCCGAAATTCTACTACTGGGGCATGTCCTGATACTAGCCCCACTGCAAGTTGGGCTAATGCGTCGAGTATTCCAGGAGTATCATCATTATGTGGTGGCGGTAGCTCTCAAGCTCAGACAATAAATGGTTATTCGACTACAAACTGGCAGGATGTAGATACAAACGATGCTAGTAAGGGACAATACAAACTCGTTTCTTATACATACACGCCTAACACAGGTACCCCAGCTAATACTGCTCCGGGAACTGGCACCTTAACAGTTCAAGGTCGAATTAACCAGGTAGGTACTAGTAGTCAAGCTACTGCAACAGTAGGTACAGGCACTACCCAACTGCAAGTATCTATTTCCATAAATCCTCCACCAAATACGCAATCAATTAATGCAGGGTTGTGGGCAACCAGTTTTAGTTTTAATGGCAATGGAAAGGCAAATGCGAATGTTTTAGATTCTAGTTGTGGGTCAGTAAGCTCTAGCTTTGATACCAGTCATTTAGGAAACCTTCCTAGTCCTCCTTATGCGGTCAACATTCTAGGCAAATATACCAAAGAGGTAGTAGCATTTCCCCCACTTCCTAATAACAATACTTATATAGATCCAACTGGCTCTAATGTTAACGCTATTAGCACTTTGACGTGTAATAATCTGCTGATAAAGCCAAACGCTAATGTTACATTTCCCCAAAATAATGATGTTGATTCAAATGGTAAAGTTTATGGTTCAGCATCACCGCCGTCAACAAATGCAACATATACATATGTTATACCTAATTGCAAAAATGGTACATCTATTGACCTTAGTGGTACTTCTAGCGTAACACTAGGTGTGTCAGGGCAGGAAACAATAATTTTTTACGTGGATGGTGATATTACAGCAACTGGTAATGGCGGTATAGCACCTTATAGAAATATAGGTGCAAATACAACGACAAAGGTTATTTTTTACGTCCAAGGAAACATTAAATTGGCAGGCAATGGCTCTACCTTTGATCCAAGCTACTTTCAATTTTATAAATATGGACCTGGTTTAATAGAACTCACTGGTAATGGCTCATCGTACGCTTTCATTTTTGCACCTCAGGCTGATACAAAGATTACTGGTAATGGTGATGTTAATGGCGCTCTTTGGACTAAGACTATTACAGATAGCGGTAATGGTAGCGTTAATCAAGGAATGATTAATATATCGGCTCTACAAACTCCAACTCTTCAGGGTAATAATAACGTCCTTGGCTCTATTACCTCATGGCAGAGGCAGGAGGCATCACCCTAAATGTTTAAGCCAAAATTGCCACAGCAGGAGCAAGGATTTACGTTGATCATGGTGTTAGCAGCTATCTTGATAGCGTTATTGTCTGTTACCTTTGCAATGCAAATGCTTGCTATCGCTGCTCTCTTCAAAGCTCGTGCTCAAGGTTACGCAGAGGCAACAACTTGGATTCAGGCAGACCTAGAAAATGTAAAGGCTCAAGCAGCTAACTTTCAAGATACTTCACTGACAGTTGCTGCTAGCTCCACAGATACTGTACTGCATGTAGCTTCGGTTGATGGATTTCAAGATGGAGATACATTGATTGTAGGAACGAATTCCACCAATAGCATAAAAATTAAGACTGGAGGTGTTGATTTTATGGGGAAAACCATTACTTTGAACACCTCATTAGGAGGGAGTAATACTTGGCCAATAGGTACTACAGTGTTAGCAACTACAAGGTGTAAAAGCTCTGTGCTGATGTCTGATGCTACTTTGGGAACT
>JAFAVL010000786.1 GCA_019242465.1 Chroococcidiopsidaceae cyanobacterium CP_BM_RX_35
GGTTGCTGCCGCCAAAAGGCAAATACTCATATGGTGAAAATTGCCGTTCTAAAAACCGCTCTGGCTTAAATCGTTTGGGCTCTGGAAATAGATCCGGTCGCTGGTGGAGCAGATAAATACAAGGAACCAACTCTGTACCGGGTTCAAACTGATAGCCCATCAACTGGAACGGTGATTTCAAAATCCGCCCAAACGCAGTCATTGCAATGGGATAAATCCGCAACGTTTCAGAACAGACTGCCGATAGATAGGGAAGCCGCGCGGCGGCACTGGGGTCGGAATCGTCATCAAGGGATTTAAGTTCCCCCAAGAGCTTGTCACGCACTTCCGGTAACTGCTCAGTCCAGTATAAAGCCCATGCCAAGGCCGAAGCTGTGGTCTCATGTCCGGCAAACAGCAGCGTTAGCAGCTCATCCCGTAACTCGACATCCGTCATCGGCTGACCTAATTCATCGCGCGCCGCTAATAGCAAACTCAGGATATCTGTACTAGATAAGTTGGGCTGCTCCCGCCGTTGTTGAATTTCGGCATAGAGGAGTTGATCAATTTGCTGACGCAGGCGCAGAAAGCGTCCCCACGGACTCAATGGTCCTAAATCTCGCTGGAGTTTCCCAAAAAAGAGCAAGCCTGAAGTTAAGGGGGAGCCGATAGAGTCTAGTAAGGAAATCAGGAGTTGTCTCAGTTGCTCGAAGCGCTGTCCCTCATGCAGACCAAAAACGGTGTGTAAGATTGTACGGAGAGAAATCTCTTGCATGCAGGAACGGACTAAAAAGGACTCCCCCACAGTCCATTGGCTCATCACTTGCTCTGTGATCTCGTGGATGATTTTGCCGTAGGTACGCAGACGTTCGCCATGAAAGGGAGGCGTTAACAGCCGTCGCTGGCGCTGGTGGCGTTCACCGTCTAATAAGATGAGTGAGTGATCCCCCAAAATAGGTTTTAAAGGTTTATTTCCCGGACCAGAGTCAAACAGTTCTGGATTAGCAGTCAAGAGTTCCTGAATCGCCTGAGGATTGCTGAAAAATACAGTCGAAGATTTACTGCCAACGAGCGCAAAAGGGTCACCGTATCTCTGATCCAGGTCTTCTAGCAGCTCTAAAGGTCTAGCAATCCACTGCAT
The DNA here is from genome assembly GCA_019242465.1 of Chroococcidiopsidaceae cyanobacterium CP_BM_RX_35. The sequence continues at coordinate 1,121 of JAFAVL010000786.1, forward strand.
CGTCAACACAAAGTTCGGATTCCGGGGACCATCGGGCAGGCTCATGACAGCTTTACCTCGTAGATTTTCCTTCTCTATCTAGAATAGACGGCAACTACTGCCTAGTACCTTCGGCTCTCACTACAGTGCCCCTAGTTTGTTAGATCTACATTAGTTAACAAGAACTACATAAATATTAATGCAGAGGTGATGCACGCTTCGAGCATATCTCGTCAGAAATTCGTAGAGGGAACTTTTCATGTTTGAACAATTTACAGATAAAGCCATCAAGGTAGTTATGTTAGCCCAGGAAGAAGCACGAAACCTGGGACATAATCTTGTTGGTACTGAACAAATTCTGTTGGGGCTGATTGCAGAAGGTACAGGCGTAGCAGCTAAAGTACTGACTGAGCAAGGCGTCACCCTACAAGACGCAAGGCGCGAAGTTGAAAAAATTATTGGTCGTTTTTCTCGCTTCGTCCCCGCAGAGATTCCATTTACCCCTAAAGCTAAGAGCGTTTTTGAGCAAGCTTTTGCAGAAGCCCGGCAATTGGGACACAACTACATTGGTCCAGAACACTTGCTGTTGGGACTGCTGCGAGAAGGGGAAGGTGTAGCGAAAAAAGTCCTAGACAACTTGGGAGTTGACAGCTCGAAAGTTCGCACCGCCACAATCAAAGTTCTAGGAGAAGCAGCATCTGTTTCAGCTAGTGGTAGAAGAGAGTCAGGTTTTTCTGGACGTTCTAATGGCAAAACAGCAACTCTAGAGGAATTTGGCACCAACCTCACTCGACAAGCACTAGAAGGTAAGCTTGACCCCGTTGTGGGTCGGCAGGCAGAAATTCAACGTGCTATTCAGATCTTGGGGCGCCGCACGAAGAACAATCCTGTATTGATTGGAGAACCCGGTGTCGGTAAAACCGCGATCGCCGAGGGGTTAGCTCAGCGGATTGCTAGCAAAAACGTCCCGGATCTTCTAGAAGATAAGCAGGTTGTCAGCCTGAATATGGGCTCGTTGGTAGCAGGCACTCGGTTTCGAGGAGATTTTGAAGAGCGTCTCAAGGCAGTTGTGGATGAAGTTCGTCAAGCTGGAAATATAATTTTGGTAATTGATGAGCTGCATACCCTAGTTGGTGCAGGAGGAGTGGAAGGTGGAATAGATGCCGCTAACCTGCTCAAGCCAGCCCTAGCACGAGGTGAATTCCAGTGCATAGGAGCGACTACCCTAGATGAATACCGCAAGCACATTGAGCGAGATGCAGCTTTGGAGCGTCGCTTCCAACCGATTATGGTGGGTGAACCATCAGTTGCGGAAACCGTTGAGATTTTGCACGGCTTGCGCGATTGCTACGAGCAGTATCATAAAGTTAAGATTTCTGATGCCGCTTTAACAGCAGCAGCTCAGCTTTCTGATCGCTATATCTCTGATCGCTACTTGCCTGACAAGGCAATTGACCTGATTGACGAAGCTGGTTCTCGCTTGCGGCTGAGGAACAGTCAAGTGCCTCCTGCTGCTAAAGAACTGAGCCAAGAGCTGCGTCAAGTGACTAAAGCTAAAGAGACAGCGGTTGATGCACAGGATTTCGAGGAAGCTGGGAAATTGCGTGATCGCGAACTGGAGATCGAAGCGCAGCTCAAGGCTCTCTCGGAAAACAGAAAGTCAGAGGCTCAAAACGCTACGAGTTCTCTCGTTGTTGATGAGGAAGATATTGCCCAGATCGTTGCTGCTTGGACTGGAGTTCCAGTTAACAAACTAACTGAAACTGAATCTGAGCTGCTACTGCACCTGGAAGATACGCTGCATCAGCGGCTGATTGGTCAAGAGGAAGCCGTCACAGCAGTTTCAAAGGCGATTCGCCGGGCGCGGGTGGGCTTGAAAAATCCCGATCGACCGATTGCTAGCTTCATCTTCTCTGGTCCTACTGGGGTAGGTAAGACAGAATTGGCAAAGGCGTTGGCTTCCTACTTCTTCGGCTCGGAAGCAGCCATGATTCGGTTGGATATGTCTGAGTACATGGAACGCCATACAGTCTCTAAGCTGATTGGTTCACCTCCCGGATATGTCGGGTACGACGAAGGCGGACAGTTAACGGAGGCTGTTAGACGCAAGCCCTATACAGTCGTGCTATTCGACGAAATCGAGAAGGCACACCCTGACGTGTTCAACCTGCTATTGCAACTGCTTGACGACGGTCGCCTGACTGATGCTCAAGGTCGGACAGTAGACTTTAAGAACACGTTGCTGATTATGACCTCCAATATCGGTTCGAGGGTAATCGAGAAAGGTGGTGGTGGGCTCGGCTTCACCTTTGCTGAGAACCAATCTGACTCTCAGTACAACTACGTTCGCTCTCTAGTGAATGAGGAATTGAAGCAATACTTCCGCCCTGAGTTCCTCAACCGCCTTGACGAGATCATTGTCTTCCGACAATTGACCAAGGATGAAGTGAAGCAAATCGCTGACATCATGTTACGCGAGGTTGCGGAGCGCTTAACTGAGCAGGGAATTACGCTAGAAGTTACCGAACGGTTCAAAGACCGGGTGGTAGAAGAAGGCTATAGTTCTAGCTATGGTGCCAGACCGTTACGGCGAGCGATTATGCGACTGCTAGAAGATGCGATCGCTGAGACGATTCTCTCTGGTCGCATCAAAGATGGAGACACCGCCGTTGTTGATGTTAATAATGATGGCGAGGTCTGGGTAGAGCAGTCTGAGCAGCGATTGCTAGTTCCTGCCGCCTAAGATTTAGTCACCCTTACCCCTGGCAGCAATGCCGGGGGTTTTTGTTCCCGTTCGTCATTTTATGGCAAACAGAGATGCATGTAGGGGAATTCTGTCCCACTGCCTAACGGCCCGGCTCGGCGGAGGTAGACATCTTCTGCAAGTCCAATAGGAGGATAACCGTCCGCAGAATCCGCTCTGATTGTGCTGCTTACGCTGTGCGCTCCAACCACAGTTGAATTGCTTTTAGCTTTTTCGGGTTGACCACTGCAAAAATTGCTTCAATCCCCTCACTGGCAAAATCAAAACTAAAGATGCTTTGGGGCTGACCCTCCACAAAATTCAGAATTCCGGGCTGACCGTTAATTTGAATGATCTGAGAACTCAGCGTAGGGATTAGCCGAGTCCGACGAATTGCGACTAAGAAACGAGCCACTTTTTGACAACCATGTAACGGTCGCTGCGCTGCTATTACCTGACCACCACCATCTGACCAAAAGGTGATGTTTTCTGCCATTAGTGCAACGAGCTGATGCAAATTTCCTTGATTCCAACTTGTCAGAAACTGTGCGACAACCTCCTCCTTTTGTTGAAGAGAGGGTCTAATATTAGGTCTACGCAGAACAAGATGCTGACGGGCACGACAAACGATTTGACGGCAATTGGGAATGCTTTTTCCGACAGTCATAGCGATTTCTGCATAATCATAATTGAAGACTTCGCGTAACAAAAAGATTGCTCGTTCAGTCGGTGATAAACATTCGAGTAGTGTTAAAAATGCGAACGATAGAGACTCAGCTAATTCAGCAGCGTCTCCAATATCATTAGTCTGTTCAGTTATCAAGGGCTCTGGCAACCATATCCCAACATACCTCTCTCGCTGCACACGAGCAGACCGCAGCTGATCGATGCACAAACGGGTGATGAGGCTAGACAGGAATGCTTTGGGAGATTGCACTGCTGTTTGAGTTGATTGCCAACGGATCCAGGCTTCCTGCACCATATCTTCTGCATCAGTGGTACTGCCAAGCATCCGATAAGCGATCGCAAACAGCAAGGAACGATACTGATTAAATATCTCTAATCGATCCATAAGCTACCAATCTGTTGCTAAGTTCATGAGCTTGGCTCGTGCAGTTGTGATCTCTCGTTGTCGAATCTCGTCCGACATAAACTGATCGGGTATAGGCACAGTCGTCACATCATCAATTCCAATAAACCCCAGTATTGAGCGCAGATAAGTATCACAAAAATTCATCCCACCTAGCGGAGTCCCTACAACAAAATTTCCGGCGCTCGGTGTGATAATCAATGCTTTCTTATCTATTGCCAGTCCCTGAAAGGTATATGTTGTTGGGTCAAAAGTAAATGTTCGATTGATTCTAACGACATTATCCAAATATGCCTTAAGCGTAGACGGCACATTGAAGTTGTACATCGGCACACCTAGTAAGAGACGATCAGCCCAAAGTAGCTCTTCGATCAGGATCTCAGAGTCAGCTAATGTTGCGAGCATCTCTGGCGATCGCGCCTCTGGAGGCATATAGTTCGCTTTTGTCCAAAGTTCTGTCGGATGGGCAGGAGGATTTACTCCAACATCACGCTTTTTGCGCTGAGTCTTGGAATGAGCCGTCTCCCAAGTTTGAATAAACTCTTGGCTCAGGTTCCGAGAAATAGAACCGGATTGACGGACGCTCGATTGAATCTCAAGCAGCTTCATGGGCAATTCTTCGTCCTAAAACGTCTATTTATAAGACGATGAACTTATGCAGCTTGTGACAGTCTCGATTTTTTAGGTTAAAACTCTCATCGAGGACTTACGGCATAACTATTGATTAGACAGACTTCGTCGGCCTAACTACCCTGTTCTAGGTTTTGAAACAGACACTTGCGCTGTATACCACTTACCTTTGTCTTCGTCTTACAATGACACAGTACCGTCCATGCACACAACAGCCTATTTGTACAGTGCGTAGGTTCTAATTGCTTGTCTAGTTGCGCCAGCAGTAATAACCCCGCATCTGAAGTCATCGCACCACCACTAAAGTTAGCCACAACTTGGAGTTGCTCCAGTTTGTCAAATTTGAAAACGTTCCTCGCTCCAGAAAATTGGTACTATGCAACTTGGGATGAGGGCAGAACTTTGATTGGTCACTGTTGCTTTGGTAGGCTTAACTTGCAAGTCGATAGATGATGCCGTAACCGGGACCTGGTATTCCTCCTGTGCGGTGGATGAAGGTTAGGAATGTCAGGGTGATAAAGAGTTGGACTAGAGTAATTGTTGTTAAGAGTCGGGTTTTGTTTTTGTAAACTAGGGCTAGCCAGATGTAGAGGAAGGGAAAAACTATGATGAGGTAGTATGTTTGGATTGTCACTCCTGATAGGGTGAAGACTCCTCCAACGCCAAATGCTAGCGCTTTAAGATAAAAGTTGAGTTCGGCATCTATTTCGTCTTCATTCACGGGTGTGCGTGGTTGTTTTCGAGATTGGAAGTATTTATAGATTGGATATATACCTATGCCTAGTAAAAACAAGTGGGCTGGTATCATTAGGTATGTGGGTATGTTGAAGATGACGGGTTCTTGAAGAAAGTATGACCAGAACGCTTTTTTGAGGGGGTTGCTGAGGTTTACTCCCAGGGCCGTTGTCCACCAATGCAAGTAAAATTTCGGTACTAAGAGGCTGACGATGGTTCGGGTATATCCTCCCATCTGAGGTGAAACTGCCCATAACCAAGGTATGAGTGGAATACTCCCTAGCACAGTGCCTAGAAGCCATATTACCCATTTTGTTTTTTTGAGAGTTTTGTGTTTGTGATCGTGCCAAATAGTTGCCAGCAAAAGTCCAAAGGTATAGAAGAATCCACCCATATGAACTTGCCCAATCAAAGCTCCTGCTATTCCCCATAAGAAACCTCCCCAATGCTTTTTTCGGAACCAATGTCCTAGAAACACTAGAAAACAAAAGGGTGTTAGTAGGTCTGGTATCCAGATTTTTCTAGATAGTACCACCGCCAGTGGATTGACGCTAGCAATTGCTAAACCCCACAGCCAAGGTTGTCTCTTTTGCGGCGCAATTTGCCAGAAAACGA
>JAFAVL010000021.1 GCA_019242465.1 Chroococcidiopsidaceae cyanobacterium CP_BM_RX_35
TATTCGAGCCACCTTATCTCGATCGGCTTCATAAACAATTGGGGCGTAGCTCTTGCCGATAATATCTTCCTGGTTAATGCCGAAATAGCGGCAGTAGGCATCGTTGACAAATACCAGCGTGGTGTCTGGCAAGAAACGGGCAATCAGTTCAGTCTGATTTTCTACGATTGCCCTGTAGCGGGCTTCACTCTGCTGCAGTGCCAGTTCAGCGGCTTTGTGATCGCTAATATCTCGATGCATCACAATCGAACGGTCTTGCCCTTCTAGAGTCCGAATTTCGGCGGACAGCAAAATTGTTTTGACTTCGCCCGATTTTGTGCGCATTTGTACTTCCAGGTTGCGAACCCTTCTCTGCTGTTGCAGCAGCGCTCTGTATCGGTCACGCTCATTTAGGTTGCTCCACAGGTTGAGTTCTAAAGCCGTGCAACCGATCATCTCAGCAGGGGAATAGCCGAAAAACTCGAGCAGGCTATCATTGACTTCCATGAGGCATCCTTCCGCTAAACTCGCAATCGCTATTGGGTGAGGACTGGTGCGGAAAATGGTCGTGAACTTCTCTTTAGACTCTTCTAAAGCAGTTTTGATACGATCAAAGGACTGTTGCAGTTGCTCTGCCATCTGGTTAAACGTCTGCGCCAGATCGTTTAATTCGGAGATTGGGCTGTCGGTTGGTAGCCGTTGAGCAAGATTGCCTATGGCTAGTTCTCGGCTGGCCCCATTTAATTGCGCGAAGGTTGCTGTGAGCCGATTAGCGGCAAGTAGTCCCAGCCCGATCGCCACGCCTAGAGTCAGCAGACAGAGCAGAAGTGTTCGGCGCGTATTGTGCTGAATGGGTTCCAGGAAATGAGACCTGGGAATCACTGTCAAAATCCGCCAATTCAACCCATACGGATCTTGATAGGGCGTAATTTCTAGATATTGCAGTTCACCTTTGTAGCGAAATTCTAGGTCTTGGGGTTGCTCCAGCGCTCCCAGCGTACTTGGTCGATCGTGCAAATATTTGCCTAGCGATCGCGTAAAATTATCATGGCTCTCATTAATGTTCAGTTGTTTTAACTGACTTTGAGATCCTGTTCCTGCTGCAATTGTGTAGAGTTGCTCTTGTGTGGACGTGGCGACCAGGGCACCGCTTTGATCCATGATGATGACTTGACCAAAGCGACTGATATCTAAGTGATGGAGAAACTCACTCAAATAATCTAGCCGGACATGGACTGCAAAAACTCCCAAAAGGCGTTTTGTAGTGTGATCAGAAACAGGTTGGGAAGCATCTAAGGTCAGTGCTTTAGAAGTCCCATACTGCGAAATCGGATTCCACCCCAGTTTTCCCGTTGTGGTGGCTCGCTGATACCAAGGGCGATCACGTCGCACATCTAGACCATTCACGGTAGTGACAAGTTGCCCTCGTCTGCTCTGGCTGTCCAGGCGATAAATCAGTAGTTTGTCTGGCTGAGGGGGATCGGCAATGCCCAAATACAGCTTTGGCAACCGTTCAACCACTCTAAACTTGCCTTGAGGGCTAACAAATAAGACCGCCGATACCTGATCAAATTGCTGCAACCGATTGAACAAAGCAGATTCCAGTGCTGGAACGTTCTGGAGGTCAAGTTGTTTCTGATTAACTGCATCGACATTCAAACGATTGATCAATAGAGGCGTTTGCAGATACGTCTTGACTTCTTGCGTCACCCGTTCATTGGTCTGCGCAACTAATTGACGCCCCATGTTTTCCACGGTTGCCAGTCCACTCTGATAAGACAGATAGCCGACCAGAGCGACTGCTCCGATCGTGGGCAACACAAATGGAACCGTTAGTACCCAACTTAGAGGGACATTCGTGCTCAAGCGGCGGAGGGATTTGGGAAGGGCGAGCGGCATGAAGGATGCTTAGCGCTGAGAAACGGTTTATAGATAAAACATTAAGCCGTTTTTTAGGTTCGGTAGTGATACACAAGTAGTGGCGAGGCTCAAGTCCTTGTCAATTCTACATTATAGCCATTAATGAAGTACCAAATCGCTCCAATGTGATTGTTCAGCTGGTCATGTTCTAGATCGGTTGTTTTGCTCTTATCCCTCATTTGTCACTCTAGGCAGAGGAAAATTGGAAAGCTATCCCGTTGGCTGTTAGTATTTCAGGTAGCTTAAAGTTATTCATCTGCTCGATAAGTCGTGGAAAACCAAGAGACAACTGTGAGCGCACCTCTCTTCAACGCCTTCTCAAAACTCAATGGTAGCTACAGCTATCCGTCTCTGCTCTGATGTCACAGCAGCGGTAGAAGCTTCTTTTGTGTGGTGCGTAGCGGTTGAATCAGATGACTGGTTTTGAATGATCGTTTCTGAGTCAACGCTTGAAACGTTGGACTTCTGCCTTTTTCCGTCTATAACTTCTTCCAGCAGCGTTCCACTATTGCTTTTGTTAGTTACTTAGTAAAAGTTGTAAGATCGTAGTTATCAGAGGCATTTCATAAATCCCGACGAAATACTAAGAGAACTTCATCCAATTTTTACATATACACTTGATAAGATCATTGTCACTTCATCTAATTATTGATAATTACCAAATAGACTAGTCATTAGGAGATACAAATTCCTCTTATACATTGAAACAGATGTAAAAATGAAACAAACTAAAAATTTATTAATAGCAATTACTGGAGTTGTATTAGGTATAGCTGCAACTGAAGTTAGCACATTAAAACCAGTTCAGGCTGCCGTTCTTGATTTTAACTTCACCTATCGAATCTTTTCTTATCCAGATATTTCCGGCCCTCCAATTATAAAAACTCTCTCTGGAAGTTACTCTGTTGATGCTGACGCTTTTGCTACAGCAGCATCAGTACAACCTGATGCCAAACCAAATACATCGATTCCAGTGTTGTCAGTCAACGGCGAGCAGGTTTCTGGTGGTTCAGGTTCCTTGTATTTTTCTCAAGCAGGATTTGGTCCTTTTGATTTGACGCTTTCTACTATTAATTTTTATGTTCCTAATGTTAACGATAGGCTTGGAATTTACCCATCATCTGGTTCTTCTTTTGATTGCGATCGTGTAACATGTGGGGTAAGCTTTCGCGATCCAGAATCAGGTGGAGCCAATTACTTTCAAACCCCAGCAGTTCCAGAGCCAGATTCTAGCGTCGGTAGTATATCTGGAGTAAGTATCATTGGTATTAATTGGCTGTTGCAGAAAAGGCGGCAGCGGAATAGATTATTATGAGAGTACTTGATACTACAATAATGATGTGCCTCCATAATTTCGTCAAATTGAAACACGCGATTTAGATTCACGCGATACTATCCTGCAACAATCCGGTCCATAAATTGCTGCAATGGTGTTGCGAGAAAATTTGAAGTACCCCCAGAATACGTAGTCAGTCGAACAGTTGATGGAATGGCAACCATCGGCTCGAAGTTCTCAACTGTCCAAGCATTGCCTAGAATTCCTTATTGCAGTAGACAGATATCTGTCTTGAAAGTGTTACCTGGGTAGAAGCTTAAGGAGTTAATTCTGAAGAAAGTTGCAAACTCACCTGATAGCCAAGTTGCTTAATCTGACGACAGAGGCGAGTGAGTGACTGCTCCTTAGTATGTTTATCTAGGTAATTAGCGCCCAAGTCTTTGTAAGGCTCTCGTTTGAGCAGGATGTAGTAAGCTGCTCGTAAGAGGCGATGGGCAACAGCCATAATGGCTTTGTTTTTACCTCGCCTGGAAGCCAAACGGCGAAACACACTGGACAGATAACTACCCTGACAACGGACAGCCGCCTGAGCGGCTTGGACAAGACCGCTACGTAACAATTGGTGACCCTGACCGATAGAGCCAGAGAGGCGTTTCCCCCCACTCTCATTATTGCCAGGACAAAGTCTGGCCCACTTAGCTAGATGACGCTTCAGTAGGAAAGCGGCTCATATCAATGCCTATTTCAGCTAGGAGCAGTTCGGCGGTGCGACGGGCGACCCCAGGAATCGTATCTAACAGATGAACGGCCTGTTCCCAAGTCAAAGGAGTCGGAGTGGATGAGGACGCAGGGATTGCAGGCGTGACTAGGCTAGAAGGCTCAGTTAGTTGAGCAGAAGCAGACAGAGATTGGGATTGCAAGTGCTGGGTAATCTGGGTATCGAATGTAGCAATTTGTGCTTCGAGGAAGTCGAGGTGACTTAAATGAGTAGCTATCAAAAAACGATGATGCTCCCGCACTCGACCACTCAAGGCTTGCTCCAGCTCTTGACGTTTATGTTGCAGACTGCCGACAGCTAAATTGGCTAAGCTTTGAGCATCACAAGTCCCTTGAGCAATAGCAGCCAGCATTCTCCTCGCAGAAACACCATTGATGTCACTGACCACACAAGCCAGCTTGATGTTGGCCCATTCCAGCACCTTTTGTAAGCGAGTTACTACTGTGACTCGTTCGCGCACCAAGTTAGTACGGCTACGAGTCAAGTCTCTTAAGTCTCTTTGTGGTAGAGGTGGAATCAAGCTACCACGTAGCAGACCATGCTGTAGCAATTGGGCAATCCACTCAGCATCTTTAACATCGGTTTTGCGACCGGGAACGTTCTTGATATGTTGGGCGTTGACCACCAAAATCTCAAAACTGCCTTCCAGCAAGTTGTACACAGGTTTCCAGTATTCCCCTGTACTCTCCATCGCCACTTGCGTGACACCTTTGCTACTCAACCAGTCACTTAACTTCAGTAAATCGGCACTCCGAAGTGCTAAAGGTGCGTACCTCTCGCCCTAGCTCTCCCTTGCTGTCAATTGTCAGGCAACAGACAACAACTGTCTTTTTGTGTACGTCTAACCCCGCACAATGTGGGCTTGTTACTTCCATGTTCTGCTCCCCAACCTTAAGGTCATCTGGCGGGACGCCCTTGAATAGATAGATTCTGTCTTGCGTGCTTTCCACTCTTGAGCGTGGATTCCACAATTTGTTGTGCCGATGGGCATCCGGGTCTGTCTTGCACTCAAGCTCACAGCACTACAGATATTTCGACCTCACTACCAGATGATAATCGGCAATCTATCATGCTTTCATCCTTTGTTGTGCGCGCAGCTCATGGAGTCTTGCACC
>JAFAVL010000106.1 GCA_019242465.1 Chroococcidiopsidaceae cyanobacterium CP_BM_RX_35
GAAGGAAATCGCCGATATCATGCTCAAAGAAGTGTTCAATCGTCTAGCTGAGCAAGGCATCACCCTAGAGGTGACTGAGCGATTCAAGGACCGCTTAGTCGAGGAGGGTTACAGTCCCAGCTACGGGGCGAGACCTTTACGTCGGGCGGTTACCCGTTTGTTGGAGGACAGCCTAGTAGAGGAAATCCTCTCGGGACACATCACCGATGGAGACACAGTTGTTGTTGACGTAGGCAATGACGGTCAAATCCAGGTGTTACGGAGTGAACGACCAGAACTATTACCCTCTGCTTTGGCATAGGTTTAGGTTATGGCATACTTCACAAGGGAGCGAATGCAAATGCAGCCATCCTAACGTCGTTATCCGCCAGTAGCTCTTGCAGCTCCTCGGCATCCACTGTTTCCTTCTCAACCAGCATTTGAACCAGTTGATCCAGAACGTAACGGTTATCTACCAACACCTCTTTGGCACGACGATAGGCTACCTCTACAAACTGACGGATTTCATCGTCAACTATAGCTGCCGTTACTTCTGAAAAATTGCGCTCGGCTAGAATGTCCCGCCCTAGGAACATATTCCCTTGCTGACGACCGAGAGCGACAGGGCCAACGCGGTCGCTCATCCCAAATCTTGTCACCATCCGCCGTGCCACATAGGTCACCTGTTGCAGGTCATTTGCGGCACCCGTTGTGACTTCTTCTTCACCAAAACTCAGTTCTTCCGCAATTCGACCGCCCAAAGCCACCGCCATCTGATTTTCCAGATAAGAGCGGCTGTACAAACCATTATCCATCCGGTCATCACTGGGTGTAAACCAGGTTAAACCACCAGCCTGACCGCGGGGAATAATGCTAATCTTCTGCACTGAGTCATAATCTGGCATTAATGCTCCCACCAGTGCATGACCAGCTTCGTGATAGGCTATCAAGGTTTTGCGCCGAGCGCTGATTACCCAGTCTTTCTTCTCGGGTCCAGCCAGCAGTCGGTCAATTGCGTCATTAACCTCATCCATCGAGATTTCCGTCAAGTTCCGCCGCGCTGCTAGAATCGCCGCTTCATTCAGTAGATTGGACAGATCTGCGCCGGTAAAGCCAGCCGTCCGCCGAGCAATCCGAGCCAAATCCAGATCCTGCGCCAGCATCTTGCCACGAGCATGAACCTTGAGAATTTCCGCTCGCCCCGCATAGTCAGGTAGATCTACCATGACTTGCCGATCGAACCGACCAGGTCGCAGCAACGCGGCATCTAGCACATCTGGACGGTTCGTGGCGGCAATAATGATGATGCCCGTGTTATCCTCAAATCCGTCCATTTCGCTCAACAACTGATTCAGGGTCTGCTCCCGCTCATCATTGCCACCACCTAAGCCCGCACCACGCTGACGACCAACGGCGTCAATTTCGTCAATAAACACGATACAAGGCGCATTCACCTTGGCTTGCTCAAATAGGTTACGGACACGGGACGCACCCACACCCACGAACATCTCAACGAACTCGGAACCAGATATGGAGAAGAAGGGGACATCTGCTTCCCCAGCCACGGCACGAGCCAGCAGCGTTTTACCCGTACCAGGCGGCCCAACTAGCAGTACACCCTTAGGAATTTTGGCACCCAGTGTGGTGAACCTAGCGGCGTTCTTGAGAAAGTCAACGACTTCATTCAACTCAAGCTTGGCTTGGTCAATGCCAGCGACATTTGCAAATGTCACCTGGGTTTGTGACTCCATCTGCACTCTGGCTTTGGGCTTCCCAAAATTCATCGCCTGACTGCCAGGTTCACTCTGGGAGCGCAGCAGGAAGAACAAACCACCCAAGAGCAGCAATGGGAAAAAGAGACTGCTTAGTGCCTTAAACCAGAAACCTTCCTTAGTTTGCGGCAGAATAGAGATATCAACATTGTGTTTGATCAGAATATCAATCAGCTCAGGGTCGTTGGGTAAGTTTACCGCAACCTTGTTGCCATCCGGCGACGTCAAGAGAGCCTTGGACCGATCGGGACTGAGGCCGACTCGCTCAACTCTGCCTTGTTCAACTTCCTGAATTAAATAACTGTATCGCCACATCTCCCTGCCGCTCTGGGACTGTTTGTCAAAGAATGCTGTCAAGAGCGCAATTACAGCGATCACCAGTAGTGCGTACAGTCCTGCCTTTTTCCACCGTTTATTCACTTGGATTAATCCTTAGTAATCAAAATCTCCGCCCATGCCTGCGCCTGCACCCGCAGCAATAACTGCCAGAACGTCTTTCTCAGTCAGCAGGACATACTTCTCAGTACCGAGTTTGATGTCCGTGCCAGCATACTGAGAATAGAGAACTTTATTGCCTACCCTGACTTCCAGTTCCTGAAAAGAGCCATCTTGATGGCGCTTTCCAGGACCAATAGCGGTAATTACTCCGACCTGAGGCTTCTCCTTTGCGTTATCGGGCAGAAAAATCCCACTCGAAGTTTTTTCCTCAGAGGCACTCACTTTGACAAAGACACGGTCGCCTAAAGGCTTCACTAAGGAGACGCTTAGAGATACAGATGTCATGCGAAATTCTCCAGACTACAGGTTAAATTGATTTGAGTTACAAGGACCCAACTTAAGGAAGAGAATCTCAAAATTTAATTAGTCGGCTATGTTGTCCTCACAGCTCCCTTTAAACTTTAAAAAGTGCTAACACTTTATTAATGAGAATTGTTTGTCTGACGCTCTTTTATCACTTAGAAGAGAGTAAAGTCTAAAATCAAAAGGCTTATATCTCTGCTAAAAGCTTACAAATAGAAAAGTGCGTTAGGTAACCTATTTCTCCAGATGCGTATTGCTTCAAAATTTCAGCGGCATCCATATTGGCTGCCTCGCAACTAGTAGCGTTGTCGCCGTTTATAGATTAATTATATCTCACAATGAAATAAAAAGCTTGGGCAGGCTTAGAATAATAACCGCCACGGAACGAATCATATTTGAGCTTAGATTAAAAAACGCCATATATAGCGGTTTACACAATAAGTTTAGCAAGAGAACGCTATATACAACATTGGTCAAACTTTGGACGCATAGCTATCAATATAAAAGTGTTGCATAATTGAATTAAGGGAGAAAAATTAATAAACTCCACAAGAATTGGATGATAGCTGATTTGATAAAAACCACCTGTCTCTTGCTCAGCTTGAGATGAGCGAACTAGTTTTTGTATTAAACAGCAGCAGATTTTGATGCTTGCTCATGAGGGAAAGGAGTTATGAAAATTCAAGCGGTAGATATTCAGATTGGCGAGTGTGTCGTTGCCTACTGCAACCAGAAGATGCAAGCCTGTACAGTGAGACAAATTCTAGATATCAATCAGGATAACATTACCCTGCTCGTCTACAGAGCAGGTCATTATCGAAAGACAATCTCTCATGTAATCCGGTTCCGACGAGACGCTTTAGTCGAAATGGTCTGCTCAAAATCCCATACTAAAGATTTAACAGAAACTATCCCTTTTGAATTACCGCACTGACACTTAAGCAGGGTCAAACTAAATGCCCCTGCTTACCTTCTATACCGCTTTTTCTGAGCTAATTCCCTTAACAACTATTCTCAGTTGATGTCGCTCCATTGACTTCAAGCATCTTGGAAAAACACATTTAATCAAGAAGATTATTTCGATATCAACATGGTCGAATCGATAATCCTCCAAGCTTTCTCAGTCCATACATTATTAAACAACCCGCCTTTTGGCACAACGAATTCAGACAGATAGGCTGGCGACTGAACCAACGAGGGTGAGCTTTTATCATGAGCTTTAACCAAGCTGACTGTCCAGGGGAGAAAGTTCAAAATTTCCTCTGGCAAAACAGTTAACTCGAAGTCCCACACCTGATTAAGACTCCGACATTCTTGCCCCTGTTTAACCATGCTGACGTTACCAGCGCTCTTATTAATGGCTAACCGCAGCAGGAACGGACGTTTAGGAAAAAAAACGTCAGGTGCTGTATGAGCGTAGATATTCATATAGTTCAGGCGTTGCCCACCATCTACCCAAGATGCAACTGGAGGATTACTAGTATAGGACGTACCAGTGAGAATTACTGGTACTTTCATAGCAACAGCAAAGAGTGAGTAGAACTCGTACCTAAGTTCGCCAACAATGCGTTTTGCTTCTGGAGTCACAG
>JAFAVL010000244.1 GCA_019242465.1 Chroococcidiopsidaceae cyanobacterium CP_BM_RX_35
ACTGCTTGATACCAAAGCTCAGAAGGTAGAATACTCGTTTCTACACTTGTCAAGCACTCTATTTGGTATGGCTTAATCCGAGATATGGGAGTTCCCACAATATCGCCTACACCCCAATAGCCCAGAGTAATCAGCGTCCCTTGTTCGCTCCAGGTTAAAGTGCGGACAGCTCCGCGCTCAATCTGCCACAAGACATCCTCTCGTGGTGGAATCAAGTCACGCCGACTAAATAGCTTCTGGTTTAATAACGGCGGTAAGGCAGGGTTTGGAGCAGAAATTGCCATGATAAATTCGTTTGGTAAGTCCTTGGAGACAGCAAAAGCAACATGACCTGCCAACCTAGACTGATTGCCTGACTTCGCAAAGTTCTGCGTTGTCACAACACATCCGCGCTCCCAACTGAAAACAAAAGAGATGTCTGATACTTGATTTCTATCAGTCTTCTGCTAACCTCGCAACTAGGTCAGATCGATATCAATCCGTTTCAGCAAGTTCACCCCTAATCGTAAATCTGCAAGGTTAAGAACAGGTAAGCATTTCTTTAAGCTAAGAGTGGAAATTTACCATTTCAAAGCCTCTAGCTACTCCCCTACTCCCTACCTCATACTCCCCTACCTAACCCCTCTGACCTGTGACAATATATGCCACTCGCTGACCAATGTTAGTCGCATGGTCAGCCATCCGCTCCAAATGACGAATGACTAAAGCTAGCAACAGAATTGGCTCTACAACCCCTTTGATATCCCGCTGTGTAGCAAGGATTTCGTAGACCGTTTTGTACGACGTGTCAACGGCATCATCCAGTTGCTTGACTGCTCGCCCCGCCTCTGCATCTAGATCTGCCAACGCTACCAAGCTAGCTGCTAGCATTGCCTGAGCATGATGAGACATAACCTCGACCTGTGGTAAACATGCTTGTGGTGGATAAGGAAAATTTTTAACGGCAATTTCAGAAATATCCTCAGCGTAATCGCCGATCCGCTCTAAATCTCGCACCAACTGCATAAAAGCACTTAACAGACGCAAGTCCTGAGCGACTGGGGCTTGCATCATGAGCGCAGCGCACTCTAACTCGATTTGGCGATAAAACTGATCAATTTTTTTTTCCAACCAGGAAATTTCCTTAGATGCTGCTATGTTGCCAGCAAATAAAGCCTGATGACTCAGACGAAAAGAGTGTTCAACCAAAGCTCCCATGCGAAGGATATCGCGCTCTAACCGCTTAATCCGACGGTTAAACTGAGAGCTATCGGAACTTGGACCAGAAACAGCAGGATTTTTCCTTAACAAATCTGGTGACGCCGCAGCTAATGTGTACCTATGCTGTGTCTACTATAGGTTAGTTATAAGGAGTCTGCCATAGCATCAGGAAGTTCAACCTGCAACCATGCACCACCTGTGTCAGGATGATTTCTCGCTTTGACTGAGCCGCCATGGGCAAGAATAATTTGTTGGACGATCGCTAAGCCTAAACCGCTACCATTGTTTAAAGAGTCAAGTTTACGAGTTCGAGCTGCATCTACTCGGTAAAGTCGCTCAAATACGTGAGGTATATCTGATTCTGGAAAGCCAGGACCAGAATCAATGATATCAATTTGCACTTGGTTACGGGAAGCATCAGTGACTGGAAGAATTTTGACTCTGACACAAATAATTCCCGATACAGGGCTGTACTTAATACTATTATCAAATAGGTTGAGAAACACTTGAGTGAGGCGATTTTTATCAGCTCTAAGCCATAAAGTTTCTGGTCCCGCATAGTCAAGTGCAATCTGCTTTTGCCGTGCCAAGGGTTCAAGGGTTTGCCAGGTGGCATAAAGCAGAGTTCGCACCTCCACAGGTTGGCAACTCAGTTGCTTCGTGGGGTCTAGTTCTAATTGGCTGAGTTCTAGCCAATTTTGCACTAGGTTAATTAGCCGATCAACTTCTGGTACAAGTCGGTCAACCCAGCGGCGCAGAGGCAAGTCTAAGTGTTCTTGTAAGGTTTCTACGACTAGCCGAATTGAGGTGAGTGGAGTTCTTAGCTCGTGGGCTAAATCAGAAACCCAGCGATCGCGGGTACGACTGAGTTCAACTAGAGATTGCCAGTTTTCTAGAAATACCCCAACTTGCCCTGCGTCTAAAGGCCAACCAGAAGCCCGTAGAGCTAACGTCCGTGCGTCAACCAATGCTGCGGCGTCGGCACAAGCTGGATGAAACATCCACTCTCGCACCTGTGGCTGCTGTTCTAGGCGGGTTTGTTCAATGAGCTGGTCAAGTTCATATGAGCGGACTAACTCCAGCAGTAAGCGCACCTGTCCTGGCTCCCACCTTTGTAGCCCCAATAACTGCCGTGCCTGCTGGTTGCACCACAGCAGCTGATTTTCTTCATCAACTTGCAGGTATCCCAGGGGTGCTACTTGAAGTAGCTCTTGATAGGTTTGCAATTGGGTTTGTAGTTCTTGGCGCTGCTGTTGTTGTTTGGCAATTGCCCGCCGTAGACGCGGAAAAATGGCAAGGGAATTGGATGAGTCAGTTTGCAGCGTCTGCAGCAATCGCCGGAGTTGCCGATGGAATCGGTGCATCTGCCAAAACCACAATCCCATCCCAATTATCAGCCCCAGGAAAAATGCCAGCAAAGCCATCAGCTGAATCTCTAAGGATAGAGTATTGAGACAAGATAAGTTGCTCCTGCCTCACTACTAAATTTTAGGTTCGCTCCACCGTTGACTGCTACCCAAATCTATATCCAAACCCGCGAACAGTTACAATGTAATCTGGACGACTAGGGTCTTTCTCTAATTTTTCCCTTAACCAACGGATATGCACGTCTACTGTTTTGCTGTCCCCAACAAAATCAGCTCCCCAAACTTGATCGAGTAACTGCTCTCGCGACCACACTCGGCGGGTATAACTCATAAATAGTTCTAGCAGGCGAAACTCTTTAGGTGACAGATTCACCTCCTGACCACGAACTAGCACCCGGCACTCTTGGGGGTAAAGGGTAACGTCCTTAAACTGCAACACAGGTAGCTGGGGCAAACCACCAAAGCGTTGGCGACGCAGCAGGGCACGACACCGGGCAACCAATTCCCGCATGCTGAAGGGCTTGGTAAGATAGTCGTCAGCTCCTACTTCTAACCCCAAAACCCGATCTGTTTCACTACCCTTAGCACTAAGAATTAAAATCGGTACTGGGTTTCCTTGGTGCCGGAGCAAGCGGCAGATATCTAAGCCATTGATTTGAGGTAGCATCAAATCTAGAATCACCAGTTCGAAGGGAAATTCACTCAACGTGGGTTCCCCGTTCTGGAGCAATCCTAACGCCGTTCGTCCATCTGCGGCAGTGGCGATCGCGTAACCTTCCGCCTCCAATGCTAAGACCAGCATTTCCCGAATTAGGTCTTCATCTTCAACCACCAAGATACGGCTCATTTGCCCGATATCCAACTTGGGAGGACTCTTGGTTAACTCACGAGTGAACATGTGGGAACAACAATCTGTAAGATTCAATACCAACATTATCTGAATCTGTCCACATCTGCTCTATAAATTAAGCCATAGCAAGATGAATGTTGTCGTACTTGACGAACTCAGATGAGAGCAAGGACATGGCAATATTATATTTGCATAATTTATTAATTTTTTATAAGAATAACGCCCTATGTCAGGCACTCCTGTCTTTCACCTCATCTCCCTACCTGAGTGTGAAGCAACGATATGGGTTGGAGCAGCTACCCTTGTGCTTAGGGACAGCTAGCTCCAATACTCGAACCCGCTTCAAGTCTTTCGTTGTCCTTGTCGAGCGCCTAACAAGAGAACCCAACCTACCACAACCATGAGCGCTCCAATAGTCAGAAATCCGATATCGTAAGCAACTACGTTTGGTCCCGGTTTTACATGATGAATGCCTAAAATCTGATGATCGAGCAGACCCTCTACAACGTTAAATAGCCCGCCACCAATCAGTAAAGAGCCAACAAACGCTGATGTTGACCAGATAACGTCTTGACGTTTTCCTGCCCGCCAAAGTAAGAAAATTCCGAGCAAAGTCATTAACCAATCAAAGGCATGGAACAGCCCGTCCCCGATTGTATTTAGCTCCATCCCTGCAAGTGTGGCGTCAGTCTTGACGCTTGAGAACATATGATGCCACTGTAGGAGTTGGTGAAACACGATACCATCAAAAAACCCTGCTTGACCGATCCCCAGAACAACTCCAGCAACAACCACAGGTCGGTGACTGCCAACAACACTGTTCATGGTAGATTGTTTGCTGCTTGTAGTGTTAGACACTGCATCTTCAGGAGCTGTCATATAGTAACACCGGGCTATGCGGCAAGTTCGCCTCAACCTAGGCGGGAGCAAAATCACCTTCAATAATTATTGAACAACTCTATGACAGCTTCTGCACCCCATCTCTGGGCACATTATCCTCTAGTTACAGTGTCCACTAACCAAGAGCTTGGAGTTGATACTCCGCATGAGGCTTTAGCCTTTTCTTCGTTCCATGTCAAAACCATCCTCGCCGCCTCCATGTTTCATCAATCGGAGATCGCTGTGGAGTTTATTTAGCATTGTCGCAATCGCTTGGTCACTGGTACAAACGGGCTTGTTTGGACATAATGTCGTCAATTATGAAGGCTGGCCTCTCTTCCTGCAGTTCCTGATAGCTAGCCTGCACCCAGACCTAAGTCCAGAATTATTATCTGTAACTCTGGATGCGACCCTGGTCACTCTAGCCTATGCAATTTGTGGCACTGCCTTTAGCGTACTACTCGGTCTTCTTGGTGGGGTACTGACATCTCAAGTCTGGTGGCAGTCTGTGCTTCTCACCAGAAACAGCAAATCTTCTCCTTATAGGAGTTACGAAGTTCTGTGGCTTGGCATCCGTGCTTTGCTAGCAGTTCCCCGTGCCATTCACGAGCTGATCTGGGGATTATTTTTCGTTAACATCCTTGGACTCGATCCCTTAGTTGCCGTTCTGGCAATTACCATCCCCTACGGCGCTATTACCGCTAAAGTTTTTTCGGAAATCTTAGACGAAACACCGCGCCAACCTCTCAGGGCACTCTTAGGCAGTGGCGTTCCTCCACTCCAGGCATTTATCTATAGTCTGATCCCTCAAGCATTTTCCTATCTCCTCTCCTATACTTTCTACCGCTTTGAATGTTCGATCCGCTCTGCTGCGGTGCTAGGAGTTATCGGAGCT
>JAFAVL010000255.1 GCA_019242465.1 Chroococcidiopsidaceae cyanobacterium CP_BM_RX_35
ACTTTGTGCAAGATTTCAATGAAGATCCTCATTTCCCCTTGCCGGATCAAGATTTTGATGCTGTTCTCAATGCTGTATCAGTTCAGTATTTACAGTATCCAGAAGCCATATTTGCTGAGATCTACCGCATTCTCAAACCAGGTGGTGTAGCAATCATCAGTTTTTCTAACCGGATGTTTTATGAAAAAGCAATTCAGGCGTGGCGAGAGGGTTCTGAAACCAGTCGAGTTGAGTTGGTTAAAAGTTACTTCGAGCTTGTTCCAGGATTTAGTCCACCAGAAGTCATTGCTCGTCAATCCAATGCTTCCGGCGTCCTGTCATGGTTTGGTGCTGCTAGTAGAGATCCGTTTTATGCAGTGATTGCTCATCGAGATGAGAAAACTTAGCTTCAGTATCTGATGGGAGTAGAGCCACCGAACGACTGAAAAACCTGAAATACATTGAGACACAAAACTCTTTCACCGGAAAGAGTAGGTAGGTGAGGGGATTAATTGTGACGATGATGTTACGGGTATCACGTTTAGCCAGCGCCACAATTTGCCTCGCTACCCAATCACTGGACATAACTCCGATGGGATTGAGCGTACTTTTGAATGGCCCCAGAATCAATTTTCGTACAACACAAGGAGCATCCAAACGACGTAGCGAGACTAAATCTCCCAAAGTGCGCTTAGAAAGTTCGTACAGTGGGCTAAAAGCTGGACTGACTTCCGCTTCTGATGTATTGACCCACACTTCCTTACAGGCTATGTCTTCATTATTTCGGACGGTGGTCAGAAAGAGTTCTAGCAGTCGCCAACTAGAGAAGGTATTGACCTCATAAGACTGAGCGATCGCTTCTCTTGTTCTTTCGCCTCTGACATTAATACCATGGTTGAGGACAAGAATATCTACTTGCTCTAACGCCAGAGCCAGTTCTGCCTCGCGACCCACTTGCCAGGTAATTGTTTTTACTGCCAATGGCGCCCCATTCACTGTTAGAGCGATCGGCTCTGATTTAGAACTTAGTGCTATCACCTTCGCACCTGCCTGATGTAGGCACAAGAGCAGCGATCGCCCCAGTGTTCCAGAGGCTCCCGTCACCGCTACTGTCTTTCCCTTCAAAGCTAGTGCCGTACCCATCAGCTTGTCCATCAGAGTGAAAGTACTGCAATAGTATGCCTGGTCACTATCAAAATGATGCCGCCAGTGATAAGGTCGATTGACTAACCATCGGGCTGGGGGAGTGGTGAAAGGACCAGGTAGATGAGTCACATCAGTGGCTTGTCGGGCCCATTCTCCGCCGCTACCACGCGCTATAGAGCTGACTAAAAATATCGTGGTGTACAGTGTTCCTGCCAGAGCAGCCCATTGGTAGTTAGACCTCCATTGGGAGCAGCCCCACCATGCTATCAGCGTTAATAGCAGCATGACCAGGCATTCGGGCAAGTCGTTACGCCACTGTGCCTGACGATAGATAGCGGCATTGACAACGGTTAAATCCCGACGAAAGACGCGATGGTGCCACACATGCTGCCGATACAGCAGTGGCCAGCGATGTGCTAAGACATGATAAGCATCTCGCACTAGTTCCGCCCAGAAGATAGTGCCTATTGCCCATGCCGTAGTTTCAATCCAAAAGGACACCATAACCCATTACACTTTGATAGTAATTCACGCGAGACTGAGAAATAGAGATGTAGTAATTTCCGCACTTCTAAGCTGCCAATGAGGCAACTTGCAAAATGGACATGATACTCTAGAGGAGTGAAGATTTGCTTCTCTAGCATACAGAACTCTACGTAGTTGTCATAATTCGCATTGAGAAGTACTTCTACTCAAATATTTGCACAACTCAGTCAGCATTGAATTCAAGTTATGACCCAGCAAGTTATTCACCCGATGGTGAAATTGCAGCATCACGTCCATTCCCTTGTGGAATCCAAAATCATTAAGCCTACAGATAGCATCTGGAAGGTTGCTCCGCTGTACGGAAATGAGTGGTCTTATTGGAAAGCAGAGCTACTAGACTATGGCTTCACTACACAAGATCCGATCAGTGAGTTACTAGCAGTTGAAGCCTGGGATGAAGAATGATTCCCTAAAGGCAGGCTTTCAAAGCAGCAATCAATTCTCTAGCGTTTGAATAGCGAGCGCTGGGAATGGGTTCTGTCACTCGGTCAATGACTGTCCGCAATCGAGGTGTAATCGTGGGGATTTTATTGATCTGGAATCGATAGCCTCGGTTCTGTGGACGGTAAAAATTAAAAGGGCTTTCACCCGTTAGTAAAAAGATCAATGATGGTCCAATGGCATAGAGATCGGATTGGGTGAGTGGCTGTCCCCGTTCTTGTTCGGGGGCACAGTACCCTTCAGCCCCGATCCGAGTTCCAGGTATGGTGCCGATCTCCTTAACAGCACCAAAATCAAGCACCACGATGCTGTTATCTGCGGTGCGAGCCATGAGGTTAGCTGGTTTGATATCGCGATGAATCAGTGGTGGCTGCTGTCTGTGAATGTAGTCTAAAACTTCGCAGGTTTGGATCATCCAACTGATTGCTTGACTAGGTGTGACTGGTCCCAGACTCAAGATCCGTTTCTCTAAATCTTGCCCGTGAACTAGCTGCATAGCCAGGTATTTCTTTCCTACTTCCACGAAAAAGTCATAATATTCAGGAATACCCGGATGATGTAGCGACTTGAGGATGCGAGCCTCCCGTTCAAACAGTTCTTGAGCTTTGGCAATTTTTGCCATATCCGCGTTCATTTCCTTTAACACCACTAGTCGTGGCTTCCTCTGTAAATTTGCTCCTGCTTGCTCCCAAGCTAGGAAAGTTGTACCCATACCCCCCTGTCCTAACGTCCGTAGGACTTGATACTGGCGGATTGTCCGTTGAACTGAAATAGGTTGACCGCAGTGGATGCAAAACAAATTGTTTGGCGGGTTACCACTATGAGTACAGCCTACGGAAACTGAGACAGGCAAAGGAGTTGGGGCAGGAGCAGTTTGAGGTTGGAGACCTTGAAATTTCAGGATCGGACCTCCCCGGGCTAGCTGGATGAGGGAGCCATCTAGCAATAAACTTTGAGCTACTAAGACGCCATCAAGGAAAGTTCCATTTGTGCCCCGGTTAATCAGTTCCCACGAGCGCCGATTATTAGGGTTGAGGCACCTTAGTTCCAGGTGGTGGCGGGAAACTAGAGTGTCGGTCAAAACGACATGATTATCTGGAGAGCGACCAATCCGAATCACGGACTCGTCCTCAAAGCGCCACTGTTGTAGTGGGGTGTTTCGTTGGGGATCTAAAAGGGTCAGCGTGACCACATCAACACTTCACACTTCATCCTTGTTGTTGCTGTTGCATGTCGGGTCGCACTTTTGCCCGAATCAAAACAGCAGTGATATTATCATGCCCATTGTATTGGTTTGCCAGGTCAATTAAGTTACTAGCTCCCTGCTCTAGGCTACTGCTTGAACTCAAGAGAGGTTTTAAATGAGTCTGCCAGTTTTGCTCCAATAGGTCGTTATCACAAAGACCATCCGAGGTCAAAAGTAGCAAGGTGTCTTCATTCAACTCTAGAAACTTCACATCAGGCTTGACCGAGTGTTCATCTCGCGGTCCTAAAGCTTGGGTAAGTTGATAGGCGTCAGGACGCCCATAGGCGATCGCTGGTTCCACTCCTCGGGAAATCTCTCGTTGCCCGACTTCATGATCCACGGTCAGTTGCTCCAATCCCTGCCTGCGACTTAGGCGGTAAACACGGCTATCACCCACATGCGCCACTGCTATCTTAGTGTCTTGGAATAAAACCATGACTAAGGTCGTACCCATTCGCCCTGTACCAGAACGAGTACCCTCTTGGTTCTGGTTATAGATTGCTTGATTGGCTACACGCACTGCCTCGCGAATAGTCGCTTCATCTGGTAGTTGTGGAGATTGCCACTGGGTTTGAAAATATTGCTGTAGCGTTTTCACTGCTAGAGCACTAGCTACCTCCCCTGCCGCATGTCCACCCATGCCATCGCAGAGGATATAAAGTCCCCGTGCCTGGATGGTTCTGCCTTTAGGGCTTTCCTGTCTGGAGATTGTCGTTTCGATCCCAAAGCAGTCCTCGTTGTGATCGCGTTGCCGACCGACATCGGTGCAACCTGCATCTTCTAGACTATATAGCTGCATTGGCAGCAGGACAGTTGACATATCATCGCTTTGCATCTGTTTATCTGGTAGTTCGTCTAGTTGCAGGCTAGTAGGTGCGCCAGAGGAAATGAGGGCAGGGGAGGCAGGGGAGGTAGGTAGGGTTACCTGTAGTTCGTTGGTGAGCGCAGCCAGACGTGATTGCAGTTCTTCCAGTGTTTGAATGTAACCAGCTTTAAGTTCGTCTATCAGTTGCACTAAAGCACCAAACTGAGTGCGCTGGGATTCGTGAAATAACTCCTGCCATACTCGTCCCAAATCTTGCAAGGTTGGTGCTGCTTCGGGTTCAATATACAAGCGCTGCAACGCCAGTGCCTTATCTGCTGTGACCCGCAGATTCGAGGATATTAGAAGACTAGGACGACAATGCCAAGGTTCTAGTGCTGCCCAGAGTTGAGTCATTTTGTAAAGCCATGGCAAAATCTGAGCCGAAGTTGTCTCTCGCTCGTGCCAGAGTTCAAGCAACTGGGGCCAATCTGAACGGTCTTCAATCAGGACCACTTGCCGATTCTCCTCCTGCCAAGCATCATGGATGGCGGCACAGGTTTGGGGAAACTGAGACAAGAGGGCTAGATAGGGCTTAGCGGCGGCGGGAATTGCCATTGTTATTACTGAGTCAGTCTCTACTTCTGGTAGTTGAGTCTGAGCTTGCGCTCTTGAGTTGAGGTGGTTGGGACGAGGCTCCCTCGTCCCTCTATCCATCGTGCCGAAGCCGCCACAGGCATTCCCTTGAGTAGAAGCATCTGGTGATGTTACCAGCCACTCTGGTGGAGAAACTGCCAAGGCTGCTGCTAGTGGCGATAATTGTAACGGTTGGCAGTCCAACACTCTCATCTGCACTTCTGCTAAGAGAGGCGGTAGAGGTTCAAGCAACTGGTAGCGCTGCTCTACGTCCAAATAGACTTCCGGATGTGGGACAGAGGCAGTTTGCCGATCACCAGTGATGGAGACAGGAGGGGTGCCTTCTCCCGGCACTTCTACAGGGTTGTTCTCAACATCACCTAAGTTTAAAGTTGTTACACTGCTTGGCATTGACTTAGAGATGGCGACAGAAGTTGTCGCTTCAGCTGCTTCCAAGCTCAAATCGGTCATATCCTCTCGGATTGACCCTGATTTCAGCGGTGTGATAATCGCCCACCACAAAGTTCCTGTCACTTTGCCGCAGTTCTGACACAGCCTGGCACGCAGATCCACATTGCTACCACAGTTTGGACAGACCTTTTGAGTTAGAGAGGTACCACAGCGTTGACAGTATTTATTGCTATTGGGGTTTTCGGACTGGCAGTGGGGGCAAATTAGCATGGTGAGACTTCCTGCATTCCCATTCTGGAGTGTTCTTAAACACTAGAAGCTACATGATTGCTAAGATCCAAGTTGCCACAATTTGCTGCCCCTGCCCACTATTTTTTGTATTCCTCCCCTACTCCCTTTGCTTAAGCAGTGGCTTTATTTCCTCTGGATTTAGATCGCGCCATTCCCCTGGTTGTAGCGCCTCCAAATCTAGATGTGATATCCTGACTCTAACCAACCGTAAAGTCGGATATCCTACCTTAGCCGTCATCCGGCGCACTTGCCGATTTCGCCCTTCGGTCAATGTGAGTTCTAACCAAGCGCAAGGCACATTTTTCCGAAATCGAATTGGAGGGGTTCGCGGTGGCAGCTGCGGCTCATAGTTCAATAGTTGCACCTTTGCTGGTCGTGTCCGGTAATTCTCAATAAATACGCCTTGCTGTAGTTGGCTCAAGGCAACTGCATCTGGAATGCGCTCTACCTGTACCCAATAGGTGCGCTTGTGTCCGAACCGAGGATGAGAAAGCCAGTGTTGCAGTTGTCCGTGATTCGTTAACAGCATCAACCCCTCACTGTCCCAGTCCAGACGTCCTACTGGGTAAACGTCAGGAATTGGGATGTAGTCCTTGAGTGTGCTGCGTTTGGTTTCACTATTATCTGTGAATTGGCTCAAGACGCCGTAGGGTTTGTAAAACAAGATGTATCTATATTTGCCCATCCGCCACAAAATTCATACTTTTTGTGTGCAGTTTGACCTAAATTGATCTGGATAGGATTTATTGTTTAAATTAGTAGATTTTCCTGCCACTTATGGTGAGTATCATAGCGTTCGTCACTCTAGGATTACTTGCTAATGCCTTAATTTTGATAGCTTCTCGGACAGATTATCCTCAGTTCACCGAGGTATGTACCCGGTGCGGCTATGGACTGCCTCCTCTGGAAGGACCTGTAGCCCTGCATGACTGCCCTGGGTGTTTATGGCTGGATAAAGAGACTTAGGGAACTGGTCCTTCCAGAGCGCGTCAAGCGTTCATAGTCGAAAGATGTATTGAATACCACAATAACCATACGGTTAAAACAGGTTTGCATCCTGACTTCGGTTGAAGATGCACAAGGGATGCAGACAAATACTTTCCTAATACGAAAAAAGCCTGATCTCAGTTAAGTGTTAGTCTTTACTAATGTTTTGACCAGTGAAGATTGATATCTTACACAAGGACTTAAGTGCCATAGCGATAAGTTTCTCTAACCTAGTAAAAACAAGCTTTTTAAGCACTAAAAACTCTAGATTTAGGGAATTAAATCGCTTAAGTTCAAAAAAATGTTATTAGTTACTGCTCGAATCCTCGCCCCTGTCAACTCTATGCTGAAATCAACCGCGTTCTTATGAGGATGTGACTTGAGATAGACGTGATAGAGGATAAGGCTCATTACGATACCAGTAGTCACCGTTCCCTCGCTTTGTTGAAGCGAGAGCTGCGGTAACTTGATTAAGCTTGAAGCCAGAGAACTATCACCCAAAAGCTCAATCCGCAAAGCGATTGGCGCACTGACAGCCCATAAACTCAATTTTTTGTGTCTCCATTGTACACTTCTTGAGAGGCGAATCCAGATGACATCAACACCACTGAAGCCGCTAGCTAGCCCTGAGATTTCGGTTCGAGAAGTTCGTCAAAATCATGCAGCAGAACTAGAAGCGATCGCTCGTTATCGCCGTCTTACCAACTATCTTGCCGCTGCCCAAATTTATCTCAAAGACAATTTTCTGCTTCAGGAACCTCTACGTCCCGAACATATCAAAGACCGTCTACTAGGGCACTGGGGTACCAGTCCTGGAATCAACCTAATCTACGCTCACCTCAACCGCTTGATCCGGCGCTACGACGTGGATATGTTCTTGGTCACTGGTCCAGGACATGGCGCACCAGCTAACCTCGCCAATCTTTACTTAGAGGGTTCTCTAAAGGAATTTTACCCAGAATTGACACTGGATCAGGCGGGAGTACAGAAACTAATCAAGCAATTTTCTTGGCCCGGTGGCTTTCCTAGTCACCTGTATCCTGGCGTTCCTGGCACAATTCACGAAGGTGGTGAACTAGGGTATGCCCTTGCCACTGCCTTTGGTGCGGCAATGGATAATCCCGACTTGATTGTGGCTTGCATAGTGGGAGATGGGGAAGCGGAAACGGGTCCGACGGCGACTGCATGGCATAGCTATAAGTATCTCGATCCAGCTGAATCTGGGGCAGTGCTGCCAATTTTGCACCTCAACGGCTACAAAATTACCAGTGCCACAATCTACGGATCAATGAGTGATGACGAACTGCTGCATCTATTTACTGGCTACGGCTACCAAGTGCGGATTGTGGAAGATGCCGATTTGGATGCTGACCTCTATGCCTCAATGGACTGGGCTTATCAGGAAATCTGTCGCATTCAACAGGCAGCTCGTTCTGGAGAGCGCATTGCTAAACCCAAGTGGCCTGTCCTGATTCTGCGATCACCTAAAGGATGGACTGGAATTAAGGAAATGGATGGGGAGCCGATTGAGGGTTCTTACCGCTCTCACCAAGTGCCAGCACCAGACGTGAAAAAGAATCCAGCTCATCTAGGGCTAGTGGAAGAGTGGCTGCACTCTTACCACGTAGAGGAGTTATTAGACCAACATGGTCGCCCACTGCCAGAAATTCTAGAGCAATGTCCTAAGGGCGACCGACGTATGGGCTGCAACCCCCACACTTTTGGCGGACATATGCGCCGTCCTCTCGATCTACCCAAAATAGACGATTTTGAGGTGGCAATTGAGCATGTGGAGACACAAGGAGTCTGTAAGCGGGGAGAAAATCAGATCAGCAACACTCAGCAGGTTGGTCAGTACCTCAAGGCTGTAATTGAGCATAATCCTAAGACATTCCGCATTTTTTCTCCAGATGAATTGGAGTCTAACAAACTCACGAAAGTGTTCGATGTCACCCATCGTAACTATCAGTGGCCCACGAATCCTCACGATGGTCATATCGGTGCCCAAGACGGACGGGTAATCGAAGTCTTGAGCGAACACAACTGCCAAGCTTGGCTCCAGGGTTATTTACTCACAGGTCGCCACGGTCTTTTCCCTTCCTATGAAGCATTCTTGGCGATTGTGACCACGATGATGCATCAGTATTCCAAGTTTCTTAAGTTCTCGCGGGAAATGCCTTGGCGCCTGCCAGTAGCATCGTTGAACTATCTAGAAACTTCCACTCTTTGGCGGCAGGAACATAACGGCTTTTCACACCAAAACCCTGGTTTCATCAACAGCATCCTAAATCTTAAGGCAGAATCGGCACGGATCTATTTGCCTCCTGATGCCAACTGTCTGATCAGCACTGTCGATCACTGCTTGCAGAGTACTGGGTATGTCAACTTAGTCATTGCCAATAAGAATCCCATGCCGCAATGGTTGTCGATGGCAGAAGCCGTTGCCCACTGTCGTGCTGGTGCCTCTGTATGGCAATGGGCAAGTACTGACGAAGGCGTTGACCCCGATGTGGTGTTAGTGGGAATCGGAGACTCACCAACCGTGGAAGTCATGGCAGCAGCTCATATCCTGCGTACAGAGATGCCAGAGTTAAAAGTACGGGTCGTGAATGTGACTGATTTGCTGGTGCTAGAAGAAAAATCTGACCATCCCCACGGCTTAGATTCCGAGATGTTTGAAGCTCTGTTCACTCCCGACAAACATGTGATTGTTAACTTCCACGGCTATCCCTCAGCAGTGAAAGAGTTGTTGTTTGGGCGTCCCAATCTCAAACGATTCCATATCAACGGCTATCAGGAGGAAGGCACCACCACAACACCATTTGACATGCATGTCCGAAATCGTACTAGCCGATTTCACCTAATTATGCAGGCAATTCGGTTGTCAGCAGCCCAAAATCCTCGTGTAGCTGCACGAACAAGCGATCGGGTACAGCATTATGAATACGTTTTGCAGGATTACAAGCGGTACATTCTAGAACATGGGGAAGACCCGGCTGAGATTAGTAATTGGGAATGGTGTTAAAGTCTGCATGAAAATACTTGTACTTAATGCCGGATCGAGCAGCCAAAAAAGCTGTTTGTATCAGATAGATGAGGAGCTGCCAGATTTACCCGTTACCCCGTTGTGGGAAGCTAAAGTTGACTGGACTCAACATCAAGGCATGGCAGAAATTAAGGTCAAGACCTCCAAAGGGACAGTTCTGGAAGAAGAACTCCAGACAAACAACCGATCGGAGGTCATTTCCCACATGCTCGATACTCTGACGCGTGGCAAGACTCAGGTGATTAATGAGTATGCTGAAATAGATGTGGTAGGTCACCGTGTCGTTCACGGTGGTCAAGATTATCGTGAGCCTACAATTATTAAGCCGGAAGTGAAAGATGCCATCCTCCGACTTGCCATCTTCGCTCCGGCTCACAACCCAGCTAACTTAGAGGGAATAGAAGCAACGCAGAAGTTGCTGCCAAATGTACCCCAAGTAGCAGTGTTTGATACTGCTTTCCACAGTCAGCTCCCCCTAAGTGCTGCTGTCTATCCTGGTCCCTATGAGTGGTTCGAGCAAGGTATTCGTCGCTACGGATTTCACGGCATCAATCACCAATACTGCGCTCAAAGGACAGCCCAGTTATTGGATAAAGACCTAGCATCTTTGCGATTAATTACTTGTCATTTAGGCAATGGCTGTTCTTTAGCAGCAATCCAAGGTGGTAAGAGTATTGATACAACAATGGGGTTTACTCCCTTAGAAGGGCTAATGATGGGGACTCGCTCTGGTTCAGTTGACCCTGGTATCCTCATTTACCTATTACGAGAGCATAGGATGGATGCTGACAAATTAGATCAAATCCTCAATCGTGCTTCTGGGTTGAAAGGAATTTCTGGTTTGTCGGGGGATATGCGCCAGATCAGGAGCGAGATTGACGCAGTCAACGCAGCTCCTGAAGGTTGCCTCCAGACGGACGTTGACCAAGGCAACCAACGTGCTCAACTAGCATTTGATATGTTCGTGCATTCACTGTGCCGGAATATTGGTGCCATGCTTGCCACACTTGGTGGCTTAGACGCCTTGGTGTTTACTGGTGGTATTGGGGAAAATTCGACGGCTGTCAGAGCTGCAGCTTGTAGGCAGTTCGAATTTCTCGGGTTGAAACTTGATTTAGATAAAAATGCCCAGTCACCAGCTGACCAGGAAATTACGGCACCGAATTCAACCGTGCGCGTGTTGATTTTGCAGGCACAAGAAGATTGGGCGATCGCCACAGAATGCTGGAAACTGATGAAAGGAGAGTCGCTTGAGCTGATGTACCGTGCTGATTAGAGCAAGTTTCCCTTTCAACAGTAATCACTATGGCAGAATGGAATGCAAGTGGATACCAATCAGTCTCTAGCCTTCAGGAGGTAATTGCTACAGAGCAACTGTCTCGACTGACGTTGGGAGAACGTGATCGCATCTTAGACATTGGCTGCGGCAATGGCAAAATTACGGCAGCGATCTCGTCTCGCGTTCCTCAAGGTTCAGTGCTGGGAGTTGATCCGTCGCAGAACATGATCGCCTTTGCCCAGAATCATTACGGCGCCCCGATTCAACCCAACCTCCACTTCGAGGTAGGCGATGCCCGCAGCCTACCATACCACCATGAGTTCGATCAAATCGTTTCCTTCAACGCCCTCCACTGGGTGCCAGAACAGGATGCGGTTCTCCGCTCCATTTGCATGGCATTAAAACCAAACGGGCAAGCACTTCTGCGGTTTGTCCCAGAAGGCTCTCGTAAGTGTCTGGAAGACGTAATCGAGGATGTCTGCTGTTTGCCCCGCTGGGTTCACTATTTTCAGAATCATCAAAAGCCTTACTTCCATCCCACACCCGAAGCCTATTCTGCCTTAGCGAAACACAATGGGCTGAAGGTCTTGCGAATTCATGTGGAAGATAAGTCCTGGGACTTCCAAACTCGTCAGGCTTTTTTTGAATACTGCCAGGTGACATTGGCGGAATGGACGCGATTTCTGCCAGAACGTGAGTGGGCAGCATTCATCACGAATGTCCTCGATCGCTACCAAATGCTCGCTGCGGATAACCCAACCGAAAACAACACCTTCAAATTTTACCAGATGGAAGTTGTGCTAACTCCCCTACAACAGCCCTTATAGAGTATCAACCTATGAGAAAGTTCATCATTCGGCTGTTTATCGTCATCCTGATGTTAAGCGCACCAATAGGTTATGGGTTTGTGAATCGCGCCACGTCTGCCCCAAGCTGCACGATCGCAAGCCTTACTGCAAAGGTCGGCAACAGTACATTGTCCTACAGCCAGGCGGGGAACGGGCGCTCGATTCTGCTGTTGCATGGTTTATTTGCAAGCAAGGAGCAGTGGAACAGCATCATGTGTCGGTTATCTGAGGCGGGCTATCGGGCGATCGCTCCAGATTTACCGGGCTATGGCAACAGCAACGGTTTTGCTTTGAGGGACTATGCTCTGGAGAACGAGGCAACACTCCTGCATGAGTTGATGCAAGGTTTGGAGATTGAGTCTTTTGATCTAGCGGGTAGCTCGATGGGAGGGACAATCGCCCATTTGTATGCTCAAAGTTACCCAAACCAGGTGCGTAGCCTCGCCTTTATCGGTTCACCACTGGGCATTGTTGATTGGGCAAACAGCGTCAGAGAAGCAATCTTCCAAGGCATTAACCCCTTTATTCCAATTACCAAAGAACAGTTTGATCTGGAGATCGACCTGCTTTTCGTCACTCCTCCCACGATTCCTGATTCTGTCAAAGCAGAGAAAGTCAGCGATTACATTACTCGCAACCGACATTACCAGCAGGTTTGGGACATTGTAAATCTCTATGATGACATTCTCTGTCAGGGTGTAACAACTCAGTTTCCTACACTGATTATTTGGGGCAAGGAGGACAAGATTTACGACATCAGTGGGGCTAATCGACTGCAACAGTGTATTGCTGGTAGCCAAACAATTCAATTGCCCAAGGCAGGACATCTACTGCTGGTGGAAAATGCAGATGAGGCAGCTGCAAAATATGTGGGCTTTTTGCAAACCGCCACAGGCAGATAGAACAAGTAGGGGCGACTAATCAGGGAAATCAACAATCGCCAGATAAAGCGGAAATTCATCTCGCCGGGATGAAGGCTGGGGAAGTAAATATTTGTTCCACTCTCCTTCTGGGAAATCGAAGACTGCGGCGGGAATCTGTCCAGCAAGATTAAAGCGCTCAATCTTGTAGGGAATCCCCTCAGAGCCAAGGGTTGGACCAGTCATCATGTGGAAGTGTAGGTGAGGAGCAGATGTGTTGCCCGTGTTACCCAGTTTGCCCAGTACTTGCCCTCGCCGGACGCGCTTTCCCAGTTTAACTGTAACCGATCCTTTTTGCAGGTGAGCGTACAGGACAAAAACGCTATTCCCCAGATCAAGGATGACATGATTTCCCAGGACGTTTTGCAACGTGATTGTGCCAGGATCGGGACTATTCGGCGGAGTTTGATCAAAAAGGGTGTTGAAGATGTCAACCACGGTGCCTTCTGCAACTGCCAGCACATTGGCACCGTAACCCACATAGTTTTTCACATTCGATACATCACCGTTGACGACACGACCCTGAGCATCCAGTTTCACCCAGTCGATTGCAAAGCGTTGGGCAAAGTGAATGCCCCCATTGACGGGCAATCCAGTACTCCGATGTCCCACATTAGGAGCACAGCAACCGTTGATGGCGATCCACCCCTTACCGGCTAGGGGTGGTCCAATAATTGGTATTTGAGACGTTAGGGTCACTGGTGCTACCGTGTAGTTGAGCGCAGCAGGGAGGCTTGGGGAGGGAACGGATGCCAACTGCCCCTGGAAATGATGCAGCAGACGGGATGGTACAGCCCTACGGTAGTCAAAGCTTAAATCGATTAGAAACAGCCGAGAGCCATTAAATTCGATCTCTGGAGTTGAGGCGGATGAATTTCCCAGGGTTCGGAGTCGTGTGGACCAGTCCTTGTCGTTGTAGGTGGCGATCACCTTTGCCGGATTGCTGCCGTTGACCACCTCTAGTTGCTGGATGGTGGCTGGAATCCGAATGGTATTGGTTAACTCCAGCTCGTAAACAACGTGGTATTTGCCATCCGTGCCAAGAATGGGCTCAGCTTTTGGGGTAAGGGTTGACACGACCACAGGTGTCCAATCTGAGTTGGTTGGCACCGGAATAGAGCTAATAGCCTTGAGTGGATTCACGAATACCAGGATGGCGATTGCCAGCAAAATTGGCAGTCCCAAAGACAGCGTGAAACCCCGAAAATTACCAGCGAAATGACTGCAAGATCTGCCGTTGCAGATATTCACGTTGGGTGAAAAACGGATTACCTGAAGCAGATTTTTTCGCATTCAGCACCTCACAAATTTTATCGAGTAGCTCCAACATCACTGGTATTCCCAACTCCAAGTTTTCCAGCACTTGATGTTGCGTAAAAACCTCCTGGGGGCTGCCTTGCAGCACGAGTCGCCCTTGATTCATCACGAATACCCAGTCGGCCCAGCGATACACAAAGTCCAAGTCGTGAGTTGCCATCAGAATCGTGGTTCCAGCAGCTTGAATTTGCTGAAGGATGGCAATCAGGTTACGCGTATGGCGTGGGTCTAAATACGCCGTGGGTTCGTCCAGCAGTAGTAAGGTCGGCTGGAGTACCATAACATCGGCAATGGAAACCCGCTTCTTTTGCCCCAAACTGAGATGATGCACAGGTTTTTCTGCCAGAGTCGTTAGCTCAAATGACCTTAAGGTTTGTCGCACGCGCTCTCGCACCTCAGCGTCTGGCAATCTCAAGTTGCACAAACCGTAAGAGATGTCTTCCTCCACAGTCGAAGCCACAAGCTGTTGCTCTGGATCTTGAAAGACGAGTCCGACTTGCTGGCGCAGGTGGATAAGAGAGGCGCGATCGTAGCGCAGCGGTTTGCCCTGCCAGCGGATTGTTCCTCGTTGAGGTTTGTACAACCCATTTGTCAGGAGAAAAAGCGTGGTTTTGCCGCAGCCATTTTGACCAATCAGGGCACAGCGTTTTCCGGCTGGAATGGTTAGGGTCAAGTTGGCTATTGCAGGCTGTTGGCTACCAGAATAGGTATAGTAAACCTGCTCAAATTCAAGTAGCATAGCTCAATCCTGCCAGTATGGCACAACCGAGGATTGCTTCTAGGCTGTAGCGCCAGGAAGGAGAATACTGGCGAGAATGCCAGACGCGAAATTCCCCAGTAAAGCCACGGGATGCCAAACTTAGGGAGACTTGGCGGTAATTGATTAGGGTGCGCTGGAGCAACTGCCCTACTAAAATTCCCAAGCTATTCATGCTGATTTTCCAGGTGCAGTAGCCGTTGCGGGAGTGTTGCGCCGTCCATACTTCGTTCGATGTGCGAAGCAACGTAAAAATAAATCGATACATCAGCAGCAATAAATCGGTGAGCAATGGAGGACAATGGAGACGACGGAGGATTTGCAACAGTTCCACAAACGGAACTGTCAGCATGACAAAGTAGATGCAGGAGGTGGCAGCGAGCGCCCGCGCCAAAAGTTCTCCCGCCTGCTGCATCCCATAACGACTCAGATAGAGATAATAACTGCCCCAGGTGAACCCCTGCCAGATATCTGTCTGCACTGTTGCCCAATTGGTTATAGCGACTCCATTGATCGCCAATGCAGGCAGGCTACTCAACCAAAATCCCGCCGGAACTGCCATCAATTTGAAATATATAGGGGCTGGAATTCGAGCATAAATTACAGTCCAAATTCCTATCCATAGTGCAATCAAAAGTTGCACTGGGATCTGAGCAGCGTAAGTGAGGATGAGGAGGGCGATCGCCAACAGCAGCTTATGTTCCGGTGGCAGTTGCCGTAATCTATTGGTATATGCCAAGGTATCAATCTGAAGTGTCATCGGGTTGCTTTCGGTTTTCAGACCGTCCTTTATACAGCCCAATCACAAATCCAATTACACCTGCCCCCAATGCAGCTTGAGAGGCAAATAGCAGGCTCTCGACCTCTCCACTAGGCGGTGCAAAAAAGGGCTTAAACCACGGCTTGTACTTAGCGTTAAGTTCTTTAATCGCACCCCCAGCCTGGTCATCAGATCCCGCATATTTACCCCGGACGAAGACCAGAGGCAAAACAGCAAGAACAATAACGGCGATCACAAGCAGCCAATTCTGTTTGCCAGATGAATTCTTCTGCATAGCTTAATTCTGTTGCTTCAATAACTTCAGGGTTTCCAGTTCTTCACGACCATAGGATTGCAACCAGTTCCACACCAGCACCGTCAGCAACCCTTCACTAATTGCGAGAGGAACCTGCGTCACGGCAAAGATGCCCGCGAACTTGAGAAATGAAGCTATGAATCCACCACTGATAGCAGGAAATGCCAGTGCCAATTGAATCGAAGTCGTGACGTAGGTAAGCAAATCTTCTAATGCCGATGCCAGAAAGATGGCAATTTTTTGATGTCCGGTTCGTAGCACTAGATGATAAACACCGTAAGCAACAAAGGGACCAACAATCGCCATCGAAAACATATTTGCACCCAAAGTTGTCAAGCCACCATGAGCCAGCAATAATGCTTGAAACAATAGCACCAATCCCCCCAATACTGTCATTACGGAAGGACCAAATAGCACGGCTCCCAATCCAGTCCCCGTGGGATGGGAACAACTGCCTGTGACCGAGGGAATCTTTAACGCCGACAGCACAAACGTAAAGGCTCCTGCCAGTGCTAGCAGGAGTTTTAATTCAGGATGTTGTTTGGTGATACGAGTCAGCGATCGCAGTCCCAAGAGAAAAAACGGGAGTGCTACCACCCACCAGAAAACCACCCACTGCACTGGTAGAAAACCTTCAGCAATGTGCATCGCATAGGCAGGGGTAGGAGAACCCACGACTAGATAGAAGCTTAAACATAC
>JAFAVL010000209.1 GCA_019242465.1 Chroococcidiopsidaceae cyanobacterium CP_BM_RX_35
ATTTCATTGAAGGCTACTAGGATAGCTGGGATTTGAGGCACTAGTGACTTGAAAAGCAGGAGTAGCGCTAGACACAAAACTAGCGCCCACAAGCAGCTAGTGTTAATGCTCACTTGTTGGTGCAAACGCTCTAGTAAATAGACTGCCAGAGCGCCTAAACCAACTGCTATTGCGAAAGGAAGCAATAATCCCAAAGGGGGTCTACTCAGAGTCACTATGGCGCTGCGGATTCCAGGAGATTGTTCGTAACCTAACACTAGCAAGAACTCTAGGACTACAACAATTAAGGTCACGAGGGCAGAAACTTGGATGAGTGATCGCCAAGGCAAAAATTTCAAGCGACGCAGAGGATCTGTCATGTTGCTAGCAGTTACCGCGGAAGGTGGTCAATTGCAGCTTTCACCCCGTGCAAAGGCGGTGTACCGATGACTGGGTTGCTTTGATTTTACTGCCTCTTAGAACATTCGATTATCCCACCGCGGAAGGCGTTCAACGCAGACACCGCTGTGTAACGGCGGTTTACCGTTGACTTTTTTACCTAGCGACGAACAATCTGCTGGATCTGTGTTGCTTCTGCCAAAGTTTTTTCGACCCCTGCTTCTGCAATATCCTTGACATAGTTAATTTTGAATTCCTCTAGCAGCTCTAAAAGTAAGGATTGAATTTCTTGAAGGTTCTGCTTATCTTGGATTTCTGTTGCTAGAGCTGTACTAAAGTTTTGGAATATACGATTCGATAGTTCTATGACTACAGGGTCTTCTAAACTAGTTGTCAGCGTGCCGTAAGCTGCCTGAGACATATCTGTCACTAACTTCTCAGTCAACTGAGTGGGTAAATGACTCAGAGCGGGCACAGTTTGAAGCTGTTGATAAATGGGAGATTGTTTGAGAATGCTTTCAATGTTGTGATGCATTAGGGCTTCGATATCAGGCTGGATTTTGGGTAAAACCTGATAGACACTTAGGTGCAACAGGCGACTGGCGATCTCTTTGACTTCGTTGGTGTTATTGAGCTTAATGTATGGACGGCGGGTTTCAGGTTGAAATAACCAACGGGCAAAATCACCACGCCGAATTGACTCTTGAATCTGGTTAATTACCTGGATGCCAACAATTTCGGTGAGTTCTTCAGCAAAATTGGTGATGAAGTCGCGTTTGATTTGCCTCTGTACGGGTTTAAGATCTAATAAACCAGATTGATAGAGATGAATCAATACTGGAATAACTCTTAACCATCGCCAGAAGGGAAGTAGTAGAAACAGGTCATACCAGCGTTTTAATATCGCCTCTAGCCAAGTCAACTTTGTATAAGTGCGTTTGATAGAGAAAGTACAAGCCCCAAAATTACCAGCGAATAGAATAATAAACGGTAGATCAATTAGCCAGAAAGCATTAATAAACTTACCGTTCAAACCAATTCGACGATAGTAATTTTTCTGAATTAAGGGTCTTACATGCGTGTCAAAAAACTTTAGTTGTTGCTGCCAGTTTGTTTGGGCAAGATAGTCATAACTCCAAAAACGGTTAAAGGCTTGATGAGCAGATTCTAGACTGACATGAGTACGTATCTGGTTCTTGATCTTTTCTAAAGTACCGCTTTTATTTGCTACAGCAAATGGATTATCCTGAATCATTTCATTACTGAGACTACGCAATTCCTGTAGTAAACTTTCTACCTGGGGTGATTGGAGCCCAGTTTGATCAATCTGATTTTCTAGTTTGTCTACATGAGCGAGATAATTTTGTGTTTCTCGATGGGGTTTAATACCTTTAATCGGGTCATACAACTGGGTCAAGCGCGGAAATTCTTGAAAATAGAAATCACGCCAAGGGATATAGCTTAGATCGAATAACACCAAGCTTAGATTTATCACAGCAATGATTGCTATCAATCGTTCAATCCAACGGTTACGATGGACTGGATGTTTGCTGTCTGTCGGTTTTAGTAAATCAGAGGTCATTAGGAGCAATTCCCCGTTCGCGCAATCGAGCAATTAACTCCTCTCTCAGCCGCCGTTCTTGTTCAGCCCGTTGCCGTTCTTGTTCAGCCCGTTGCCGTTCTTGTTCAACCCGCTCATCCGGTGAGGGCAATCTGTTTCCCTTTGAGTCATACCAATACAACCACTCTCGCGTCCAGCCCTGATACTCACCTCGCTCTCGTCCAATTCCCAAACCAATTTCCGTTAACCACACTGGCTCTCCTGATTGGCGGACATATTCACTCTCAACCAGGCGATACACCTCAAACGGGTCATGTTTGTCCCGCCGCCAGTGGTGCGGGTTGTACACAGCGTAGTACAGCACACCCAAACGGGCATATAACCCCAGCTTATCGCCGTACTCTTGCCCGTAGGTCTGGGAGACAACTTCTAGCACCAGTTTGGGGACTATATCATTCTCCTCCCATAGAACATATGAGAGTCGCCCACGCTCGCTTTTGTGCCGCACTACCCCCAAACTGAGAAAACCATCAGGGACGATTGCTGGCACCTTGGGGTTGTAGTACACTCCCATGTTGACTCCCAAAAACCAATCCTGACGGGCTGCCCATAGCCAAGACAAAATGGCTCGCAGTAAGTTAGGCACCAGGACTTGCAGTTCGTTATCCACGGGGGTGTCGTCCGAGTCAGGTAGTTCCTCAGCCGTTGGTAAGTATGACAGTGGGTCGTACTGGACCATAGCACTCTTCCAGAAAACGGATTGACTGTATCTTAACCCGATTGTGAACCAGTTCAGAGCCTACCCACTTAGGAGGGCTGTGGCGCATTTAGACTAGACGTAAGCATTCGCCTGTCCATTTGGTACAGCCTTACCAAGATAAATTTGCTTTGATCCTTTAGGAATGTAAATCCACCCAATATCTTGTAAGCGAGTTATCAGGTTTGAAATTGTTATGCCAAGTTCGTCTGCCATTGCATAAAGATGTGACCACTTGGTTAAAACGCGTCCTCTTCGCTTCTCTTCCAAAATAAAGCGAGGCATGGGTAAGCAACCAGCAAAATATTGAGCTTGCCATTCAATTCCTCTAAGTTCTCCAACTGAACGACATAGGAATGGTTGTACATCCTCAAATAGCAACTGCTGTTCTATCCACGCCTCAACTTCATCATGGTTAATGTGAAGTACCCAATGACCTACTTCATGAGCAATGGTGGATGTTCCAAATCCTCCTCGCAGTGATGAGATATCTTCATTGATTTCAATTAAACGTGCTGTCGGGAGAATTCTGGCAGCTATTTCGCCTTGAGCGTCAGGTGGTATACTATCCCAGACAATATCTAGCCCTAAGAACTCAGCTACACGACTGGGGTCAAGTGGAAACTTAGGCGCATACTTGGGCGTTGCTTGCATCTGCCTCAAGATCTTCTCGGCTTCACGTTCAATTTCCTGTTTGTTGGCATACCACCGATACGGCTTGAATAAGCTCAAGCTAATCCTCCTGATTTTTTGATTTTGCTACTTCCTGGCTATTACGCATGTCTCCGTGCGTGAGTTCATGAGCCATTGAAAAAACTTTTTGGGCAAAGTCTGGATCTTTCCGCATCCGGCGAAACAGGGCAGGCATTGCCTTATAGTTCTCTTTGAGAATATCTTCATCACGCTCAGGGATACGACCTGCTAGAAAAATCAGTTCTTCTGCATTTAGCTCTAAATGCTTTGCCAGCAGGCGAATAGCTCCTTCCTTCGGCGGGTAATCCGCCCGATCGTTCTCTAACTTAGACAGGTAGGTAAAGTCAAGATTGACCAGTTTTGCCAACTCACGCTGACTATAGCCCTTATCTTTACGAGCTTGACGGATAAGCTGACCAAAACCCTGAACCACAATTTTCTCCCTGCCTACACAAGAATTTTAATTAAAGTTGAATAAAAAATCAACAAAGGGCTTGACGAAAAAAACAACACTTAGTTAGCATTGGCAGAGTCAAAGTAA
>JAFAVL010000293.1 GCA_019242465.1 Chroococcidiopsidaceae cyanobacterium CP_BM_RX_35
GGTGCAACTGAAAACTAACATCTTGTAAAGCCCAAAACTCCTTTTCTCGTAGTTTATCATCCTGCGTTCTTAATCCAAATAACTCAGTCGCAATGTCGTGAACTCCGTAGAGTAAAGAGCGCTTAAAATCTCGACAGAATTTTTTAGAAACGTTCTTAACTGAGAGAACAACATCACTACCTTCTGGCCGCTTTGTATCTTGGCTGACAGTATTAAACGTCATCAGGAACTCATCCTTTCAACGACATAAGGCATTGCCAAGCGGTATACAATCCATGCTACTAGCAAACCAGTAATGGCAAATATACTTGCTATCCAAAAGCTTTGAGGATCTGAGATAACACCTGTTGTTGCTAGTTCTCGCGTAGTGACCAGTAATGGTGTAACTGGATTCAGTTTGACTAACATTTCTAGAGTTCCGCTTTTTGGAACCGGGTAAATGACCGGAGTAAGGAAAAACCAAAATCCAGTCGCTAAAAGTAACCCTTTAGAAATATCGATATAAAGACCTCCAAGTGGTGCCAACATTAATCCAATAAATGTTGCCAATATAATGAGATGTATCAAAGCAACGGGGGCTAAGATTATGGTCCAACTAACTGATATTTTGAACCAAATAAATAAACCAATAATGAGAAGTAGTTTAATTGCAAAGTTAAAGAAGAGTTGACCTAACTTAGCCAGAATAATTGCTTCACGAGGAAAGTTAATTCTGACTAACATTTGCTTCGACTCAACCACTCCTTGAATCGGACTATTTAAAGCATCTACAAAAGTTTGCCATAGTGTCATATTTAGCATGACATAGGCAGGATAAGGCAAATCTGTATTACTAATATTGATAATTCCAGTATTCTTAGCAAATGTCAAGCCCGCTGCAGTCAAAATCGGAGGAATAAAAGCCCACGCAATTCCTAAAAATGATTGACGATACTGAGCATTAATATCTCGAACTAGCAGCCGCCAAGCAAGTTCACGGGAGGCGAGCAGATCTCGCTTCATATCCCTGAATAGTTTAAGCGGGTGTCTAATTTGGCTTTCGGGCGTATAAATTACTTTTGTTTTGGCATTTCGAGTTAACTTTTGAATCAATTTAGAAGATGTATCTTTGTCAAAATGCTGTTGATTACTGCTCATAGCTTTCAGGAATTACTCAGCTTACTATAGCAATCGACACCTAACTAATTTAATAATCCTTATCTAGCATTAAAAAGTCTATAACCCTATATCTCTTATTTCTTCACAAACGGTTTCTCAGGACTGTTGCAGAAAGCATATTGTCGATACCAGTCGATAGTATTACGTAGCCCTTGCTTAAATTCCACTTGCGCTCTAAAGCCAAAAGCTTGCTTTGACCGTTCTGTATTCAAGCATCGGCGGGACTGACCATTAGGTTTATCCGTTTCCCAGACAACGTTGCCTTTAAACTCCATCAGCTCGCAAATCAGAGTAACCAGATCGCGGATAGAAATTTCATCACCAGTTCCTAAGT
The DNA here is from genome assembly GCA_019242465.1 of Chroococcidiopsidaceae cyanobacterium CP_BM_RX_35. The sequence continues at coordinate 1,493 of JAFAVL010000293.1, forward strand.
TGATAGGTTCAGGACCATTGTAAAACTGGGTGGCTAGAACAATGCCCCGTGCCGCGTCTTCACAATAGAGAAACTCACGGCTGGGAGTGCCATCACCCCAAACATTGAACTCCTTCTCTCCTCTTAATTGAGCCTCATGTATCTTGCAAATTAACGAGGGAATTACATGGGAGCTTTCGGGGTTAAAGTTATCTTCAGGACCGGATAAATTTATCAGCAGCAGGTAGATACCATTGAAACCATACTGCTGCCGATAAGCTTGAAGTTGAACTAGAAGCGCTTTTTTGGCAATTCCATAAGGAGCATTGGTTTCTTCAGGATAGCCATTCCATAGATCAGACTCCTGAAACGGTACCGACGTAAATTTGGGATAGGCACAGACGGTACCAATACAGACAAGTTTTTCCACCCCGGCAAGATATGCTGCGTTAATTAACTCAGCGCCCATAATTAGATTGTCATAGAACAGCTCAGCTGACTTTTCTCGATTCAGACCGATTCCACCAACATGAGCCGCTAAGTGAATCACAATGTCTTGCTGCTTGACTGCTTGATGGCAATTTTCCCGATGACGCAGATCGCAATCGTTTGAACGTGGCACGGTAATTCTCCGTTGATTAGCACCAGCAAGACGACGTAGTTGGTTGATCACCTGACGACCTAAAAATCCTGCCCCACCAGTTACCAGAATCCGTTTATCTTTTAGATCTATACCTGTCATGTTTTCGTCCTCTTTGCTCGAAGCAATTCGTGATTAGTTAACAACACAAACTACATTTTTTTAAGGAAAGATGCCTTTTGTTGATTAGCTAGAGCAGTAGGATGAGGTTTTCAAGCCAGCCGTAACTTCTGTCATTTAAAATCATGAAATTTAGAGCATATACTTTCCAAATATCTTTATTCCGTTTGAATGGTTAGTTATTTAGCCTAGTAGATTTCTCAGACATTTTCTAGATGCTTACTTTGCATCAACTTAGCTTTGCTAACATAAATATGTTTGATTGCTCTCAAATCCTCTTTGAGAATTAATTTTGCTAAATAAAATGGGCTTAGATCTTTTCGATACTTTTTCAAAAGATCATCACGACGAGGTTTTGCTTTACCGCTTTTTATATCGTTTGATGTTTTTGTCCCTTCAATTAGTCGAAAGTTTCCCCAATCTTCATCTACATATCTTACTCTTGCCACCTGGACAGCTTTAAGTATAAAATCTAGATCCATCGTATAGTGATCGTCAACTTCATAAAATCCCACTTTTTGGTGAAGTGATGTATGGTAAAAATATGCAGATGGATTGGCAGGAGCTGGGCGATCTATAAGCAAGTCATATAGTTTTAGTTTGCTTGGCTTATTTATGAAGAGAAGATTCTCCTCGTCATCCCAGAGTTTACAATTTCCTACTATCAAACTTGGTTCAGGTGAAATTTCAAAAATTTCTAAGACACGACTTAATACATTTGGTTCATAAAAATCATCTACGTTTAGAATACCTATAACTTCTCCTTTGGCCATTGCAATTCCCTTATTTAAGGCATCAGATTGCCCCCAATCTTTTTCAGAAATCCATCGGATGTGTGTGTAGTGACTTGCATACTTCTCAATAATTTCCACAGTTCTGTCTGTTGAGCCA
>JAFAVL010000479.1 GCA_019242465.1 Chroococcidiopsidaceae cyanobacterium CP_BM_RX_35
TTTCAGACTTGTAGGTCATCGGCATCATCACCGGGGGCTGCGGTCGTTCAGCAGTTTGCCCTGTCCTCTAGCAAACAGCAACTTTATTGGGTTTTGGGAGCGCTGTACTTCCTCAACCATGCTTCTATAATACCAATGGTGTTGTAGAAAATCAATACTACCAATGGTGTTGTAGATAAATCTTTACAATCGGTGGTGTAATAGAATGTGATTGAATACGGCAAATTACATGAGTAAAAGAAAAATCCATCCTAATTCCCTGAAAAATCTCACTCACCAGGGTCGTCCTCTGGCGGTTGGTGAGCCAAAGAAACCACGCCAACTAACAGTTAGTGACACTGGCTGGACAGGTGCACTCTCCTTAGCCGAGGTATTGGGATGTAGTGGTGTATCTGATTTGCTTGAAAAGCTTGGGCGAAACCAACTAGCTGTGTTTAACCTAGAACAGCTTGAGAACCGCTTAGATCTCCAGGATGCGCTTGAAGCTCTAGCCGAGAGCAATGAGCGAATTCCTTACGAACAGGTTAGGCAAGAGTTAGGGTTAACGGGTGTCGTACAAGATTGAATTAACTCTTGCTGCTTGTCGAGGATTAGCATCTGCTCCCAAAAAACATTGTTCAGCGCTTGGACACTTGCATCCTGAAGCTAGCCGAAGAACCATATCCGAGAGGATGTGTAAAGCTGGAGGGAAGTGAAGATTTTTGGAGAGTAAGAGTTGGAAACTACCGGATTATTTATCAGGTTGAAGATGACTCTTTGATTGTTACAACGGTTGAGATTGGACTTCGGAAAAATGTCAACATATAATTCTTTTGACTTTTTTACTGCTCAAGCTTATTGAACTTAGAAGTGAAGGGGTTATGAATTTGCAGTTGGTTCTCGATTACTAAGCCATTCTGCATATCTTCAGAATACAAAAAGCTACATTGGTGTTGCAAGGCACTACCAACAATAAGAGAATCCCAAAAAGAAATTTGATAAGTTTCCCGCAGCATTGAAGCCTGAATGAATGTGTCAGCATCAATTGAAAAGACAGTGTAGTTTTTATAAAGTGACCGAACAAAACTCCAAATTTCTGCTTCACTGAAGCTAAATTTACGAAGCAAATTAACTGCAACTTCGTTAATAACTTGAACAGACAGACAGGGTTGAACTTGAGCAATCAATTGGCGTGCTATTTTGTGCCGAGGGTCTGGAGGATTATCCTGTGACTGAGTAGCAGCATAAATCCAAACGTTAGAGTCAATAAACCCAGGACATTTAGGAGCGGTCATAAATTTCTTCTCGACTCAGGGGTTTGAAGTTGCGAACTGGAACAGGGTTCGCCATCAGGTAGTCGATACTGCCCTGCTCAAGATTTTCTTGTGGAGAGATGACAGGTTCCGTTGCATCAGAAGCGATTGCCTGCTCATCTGGGCTGACTCGTTGCTGAACCCATTCCAATAGTTGGGTTGCTAGATAAAGCTGGTCACGCCAGGTCAACTGCCGAGCTTCATTGAGCAATTCTTTGAGAGACATGGGCATTACTCCTTTTTCTTAAGTTTAATCGAATCCGCGTGTTACTACCAATGGTTTGCGGTTAATTAATTGGTCTATTGTCCTACTCCTGTCGGAAGGGAATCTCTAAGGTCAATAGCAATTTGGTGAGCAGATCTAACTGAGAAAGCCATTTCTTCAATCGAACCTCCTTTACCATTAAGAGCAGTGGTAGCTGTTTCTAGATGCTTAAGAATACGATCAGTTTTGCTAATAATCCGATCCAGATCGCGGTCAAAATTTGGTTGATTCATTTTTCATTCTCCAATTCTTTAACAACAGCCAAAGTCATTTCAACAGCCTTTTTCGCCATTGCATGCATTAACCTTTCTGTAGGATGCGGGGAGTCTGCCATTGATACGTCAGAATTGTAGTTATATCCTTGCATCCGATACAGCTCCCTAGCTATCTCCTCAATCAAAGATTGAGTTGCAAAATATCCTAAGTCCACATTTGCTCCTGCCCACTACTCTGTTACTTCGCCAGAGCGATCGCCTTCCAAGTTGAGGTAGGCAAACTCAGCACTTTCGAGCCATCCCGCTCCAACTCGGTAGCACGGTCAGTTTTTACAAAGTTGAGATACCCGCTGGCAAGAAATACCGTACTTTGAGGCAATACATTTGAGAGATTCTTCTTGCAAACGATTCTGTCTAATTAGTAAAATTTGGTCTTCATCAATTTTTCTCAGTTTATGACGCTTTCCTTTATATGGCTCATTAACTATCGGTCCACCTAAGTGACTCCACTTTTTACCATGCACGACTTCTGATATGTAGCATCGAGAAGCCTTAAATAATTTTGCAATCTCCTGTTGGTTTTTCCCTGCTGCATAAAGCTTCCTAATTTCTATAATATCTTGTTCTGCTAGACGAGCCATTCCATTTCTTCCTCCATAAGAATGGCGATCCTTACTCACTATGTCTCTAGAATTTTCTTTTGGTGTTCCTAAAAACAAGTGTTCGGATTTAATACAAGAAGGATTATCACATTTATGACAGACAAATACTCCATCAGGAATTTTTCCAAATACCTTCTCATAAGCATCCCTATGAGCATATATCCTTTTTCCGTTTCGTCTAAAAAAACCGTAGCCTGTCGGTAGCTTAGAACCTTTCCACAACACGCATTCATCCATAGTAGTAATATCGAATAGCAAGGTAAAGTCACTGTTAAGTTTTAGCAGTGACTTTTTTAAAGCAAACTTCCTTTACCCTTTTGCGGTAGCAATCTGCTTCCACATCGGTTGTGATAGTGAGAGAATTTGACTTGCTGATCTCTCTAGGTCTGTA
>JAFAVL010000647.1 GCA_019242465.1 Chroococcidiopsidaceae cyanobacterium CP_BM_RX_35
CTGGTGCAGTAGACGCGGCTCTCTAAACGCCATGCCCTTAATTTGCTCATAGTCTTTGGAGCCTTTGCCTTCAATTGCATAAGCGGCTAGTGTCCAAGGAGCACCGACAAACCCTAGCACAGCAGCGCGGTTGCCCACTTCTGCTCGTAAAGCTTGCAAGATTTGGCGAATAAAGGGCAGTTTTTCTTCTGGTTCAAGGGGATGCAATTGGTCAATTTGCTCTTGACTGCGGATTGGAGGATTGATGATCGGTCCCTTACCTTCAACAATATCCATATCGATCCCAATTCCCGGCAGTGGGGTAACGATATCTGAAAACAAGATCACCCCATCTGGAGCAAAGGCGCGAAATGGTTGCAAAGAAATTTCGATGGCAACTTCTGGGATTTCTGAGCGCTCGCGAAATGAAGGATATTTATCCCGGAGTTCCCGATAAGCTTTCATATATCGACCCGCCTGCCGCATCATCCATACTGGCGGTCGGTCTAGCACTTCATGACTTGCAGCTCTGAGGAGATAGGGAACTTGGGTTGAAACAGTCATTTAACTTTTTGCCTAAACTTTGTTTTTTATGCATTTGCTAGCTTAGCATCCTGGAGTTACGGGCAACTCAGGATACCTTAGCTTCAGGAATCGCTACCGTTTGGAACCAAGTTTCAAATCGATCTCCCAAGGCTTTTAAGGAGTATTCAGTTTCGGCTTGTTGGCGGCAGACGTGGCGGTCGATTTCATCTAGCCGAGCGATCGCTTCTATCAAGCCAGTCACACTATCTGGCTCCACTAAAAAGCCCGTTTGCCCATCCTGAATAATTTCAGCTGGACCGCCACGTCGATAGGCAATCACTGGCACACCACAAGCCAGCGCTTCAATCGCTACATTCCCGAATGCCTCCATCCAACGGGGTGTCATTAACAGTGCCCGGCACTGGCGCAGTTCCTGTTGTAGTTCAGCGGTGGGGAGAAACCCCAGGTATTCAATCGGTGCATCTGGGTAGTCTTGGCGAATCTGCTGCCAGTAGCTTCGCTCCTGAATCTTGCCCATAATTTTTAGAGGAATGTCTGCAATTTGCGCTGCTGCTACGGCATCCTCCAAACCCTTTTCTGCAGCAATCCGACCTAACCAGGCTAAGCAGGGTTGCGGTTGAGGGCAAAACTGATAAAGGGATAGATCAATGCCACTACCCAAGATTGGACAATGCTGGTTAATGGCAAAAGTTGCTGCCTGTGATCGAGTGTAGAAGCCAACTGTACCAGGAAACTGAGCGGCTACTTGGGCAATAATCTGATCCATTGCCTCATAGAGCGAACCCATGCTCACAAAATGGGCAATCGGACGGGTGAAGAAGGGCGTTAGGTAGAACGGCAACCAATCGTAGGCAAAATTAACAATGAGGTCGTAATCGGCTTGAACCTGACGAGCGTACTCCCACATATTTGCCAACACCGAATCTCCCGGCATCATGATTGGGTCGATGCGTTCCTGGCTTTGGGCAATAGTTTGTAGGCAGCCATGGATCTCGACTAAAGGGATTGAGGCAATTGTTGAGCCTTGAGGAGCGACAACCTGGAGCGTATGTCCCCGCCTACTCAACTCTTGGGCGATGTTATACAAGCTCAATTCAACCCCACCACCCAGTCCAGTACCGAGCGGTCCAACAGGAGTGGAAATAAAAAGTAGTTTTAGAGAGTGAGGAGGAAAATTGGTCAAGATGAATAGGTATAATAATGCGTTAGATATGACTCCTCCTAAAGATATCTCATTAATCCGGGCGGCTAGAAGTGGTGACATCAAGCAGGTTCAGATGCTAGTCGCTCAAGGTGCTGATGTCAATGCCAGCGATCACGATGGCACCACGGCTTTGATGTTTGCTGCCCAAGCGGGCTACACCGAGATTGTCCGCACTCTGATTGCCGCAGGTGCTGATATTAATTTGCCAAGAAAATTATTTGGCGTCACAGCTTTGATGTTAGCAGCCGCCAATCATCAAATTGATATCCTCCAGACTCTGATTGCCAATGGTGCTGAAGTGAACGCTAAGAATGACGACAGGAGTACAGCATTGATGGTAGCAGCTTTGAAAGGTGATGCTGATGCGGTCAAAATTCTCCTGGATGCGGGTGCGGATATCAAAATTAAAGATCGGGATGAGGATACCGCCTTAAACGTCGCTGTCCAGCACGGACATAGTAGTGTAGTGCAAGCATTGCTGGCTGCGGGGGCTAATTTAAATGAAACCAGACGGGGCAAGACGGCTTTGACCTTAGCGGCGAACTCTGGACACACTCAAACAGTGAGGGTGTTATTAGACCATGGGGCAGCGGTGAATGGTAAAAACGTGGATGGCAGCAGTGCTCTCATGCAAGCAGCAAGTGCTGGTTACTTACCTATTGTCCAGCTACTTTTAGCTAAAGGTGCTCAAGTCAATGCGAAAGATCAGGAGGGGGAAACAGCCTTAACGTTGAGTGCCGATCGCGGTCATGTTGAAGTTGTGCGAGCACTTCTGGAGGCGGGAGCTGATGTCTTAGCCAAAAATCAGGATGGTGGTACAGCGCTATTGCCAGCAGCGGCTTCTGGACAGGTAGAGATAGTGGCGGCTTTACTAGACAAAGGTGCAGAGATCAATGCCACAGACAAAGATAGTGAAACAGCCCTCCATCTTGCTGCGGTAGAAGGCTATACCGATGTTGTAGCAGTCTTACTTGCTCACGGGGCTGATATCCAAGTTAGAAATCATTTAGGCGATACACCTTTATTGGTAGCCGCGTTGCAGGGACATAGCCAAGTTGTGGAGACGTTGTTGCATCGGCAAGAGACACAACAAATAGATGCTGGTCTAAACGCCAAAAACTTTGGCGAGACACCTCTAACCCTAGCAGCAGCACAAGGTCAGACAGAGACGGTCAAGGTATTGCTAGCTCATGGGGCTGATGCTGATACCACAGCAGACGATGGCAAAACCGCCTTGATGAAAGCAGCAGATCGGAATCATATTGGTGTTATACAAAACCTTTTAGCAAAAGGGGCAGATGTGAATCTACAGGATTTAGATGGGGCAACGGCTTTAATGTGGGCAGCTCATCGAGGTTATGTGGGTGCTGTTGAGCTGTTAATAGACGCTGGGGCAGATGTGAATTTGAAAAATCGGGGTGGCTATACAGCTTTGAGGATTGCAGAATTTAATGGGTACAGGCATGTCGTGCAGTCCCTGCTTCGGGCTGGAGCGCAGGAATAACTTCACTCTCTGTTGTGCTGAATCAACATCAAAATCTGAGATAACTGTTGCTTCAAGACATCAATTTCTGCCTGCATCTGGGCAATTTTGTCATTCAGCACCTGGAGCTCGTCCGTTTGTGCCATCGGAGCAGTTGCGGCTGGAGCCACTTTGACTGCCGCTGCCCTTGGCTGTTTGACCTTAGTCATTGCGGCTCTGATAGCTAAGACCAGTTCCTTCTGATCGAAGGGCTTCAAAATAAATTCAAAATGCTCAAACGGCTCCTGGATTTTCTCCGTCACCTCTTCCTTACGACCTGACATTAACACCAGGGGAATCTTCTGTAGCTCAGAATTTTGCTGAATTTGCTGAAAAACCTCCCAACCGCTCAGTTTAGGTAATAGGAAATCCAGCATAATCAGGTTTGGGCGTTCCTCGCGAATTAAGTTAAGTCCTTCAAGACCATCTTTGGCTTCTAAGACTTGAAAGTTACCTGGAGGTAACATTTCTCGGACTCGTAACCGAATCACGCGACTATCATCGATAACTACGATTTTGCGACTTGCCATTACTGAACTCCTCTAGCAGTAAATTTTAAGTGAGATAGTAGGGTTGCTGAGCAACGATAAAACTTTCTTTTCTAAGTTTTGTAGTATGCTTGAATATAAACAAATCAACGAACTACACGCTCCATAAATGCTGTTTTGTAGCAGAATTTTCCCACGACTACTTGATGCCAACCCTCCAAGGGAAGTTGGCAGTCCTGTAATAAAACTATGAGGTAAGGCTAACACTGTCTCTAATTCCGGTTCTAGCGCAATTCCACTGAATAATTGTGCTTTGATTCACATTTAAACTAAACCTAACTTCAGTATATCTACGGTTTGTTAGCGAGAGAATGACTCAATCACCTGCTACCCATTCCAACTCTAAAATCAAGCTTGCAAAAGTGGCCCCACCCCGGCAGAACGTTGAGGCGATGCCAACCTGGTTGCGCCGCTCAATTGGTAAAGCTAGTGAACTTTCGACAGTACAAAGAATTATCAAGCAAAGACAAATCCATACAATCTGTGAAGAGGGGCGTTGTCCTAACCGAGGTGAGTGCTATGCCAAGCAGACAGCAACTTTCTTGCTCATGGGACCGACCTGTACGCGGTCTTGCGGCTTTTGTCAAGTAGATAAGGGTCATGCACCTATGCCTTTGGATCTCAAGGAACCGCAGAAGGTAGCGGAGTCAGTGCAGTTGTTGGGATTACGTTACGTAGTGCTAACTTCTGTGGCGCGTGACGATCTACCTGATGGAGGGGCTAGCTGGTTTGTGACAACGATGACAGCTATTCGCCAACTGAATGCGGAAACTCAACGTTTCGCCCGAGGCGGCTCCGGCGACTGCGTTGAGCCAGCTCTAATAGAGGTACTGACACCAGATTTTTGGGGTGGTGCAGGTGATGGGATAACCAGCCAACGCCAACGTATTGCTACAGTAACCCATGCTAGACCAGCTTGTTATAACCACAATATTGAGACGGTGCGGCGGTTGCAAGGTCCGGTGCGACGAGGAGCTAAGTACGAACGCTCGCTCCAAGTGCTTCAGATAGTTAAAGAGTTGGATGTCACCATTCCCACTAAATCTGGACTGATGTTGGGACATGGTGAAACTAGAGATGAAGTCGTCGAGACTATGGCGGACTTACGAGCAGTGGGTTGCGATCGCTTGACGCTGGGTCAGTATATGCGTCCCTCATTAGCTCATCTACCAGTCCAAAAATATTGGACCCCGGCAGAATTTGACCAGCTGGGGGCAATTGCACGAGAGATGGGCTTTACTCACGTCCGTTCTGGTCCCCTAGTTCGCAGTTCTTACCATGCAGGAGAAAGCGAGTAGCCCCTTGGCGTAATCATCCAGTCACCGTAAGTGCGGGTACTGCAATTGCCAATTAAAACAGTGGTCAGCATATCAATGGGAACATCAAGCAGCTTTTCTAGTGTGGTGAGGGTGATTTGTTCGTCTTGCCGATAGGCAGAGCGCACGACCGCTACAGGAGTTTTGGGGTTGCGGTGGTTCAGGAAGATGCTTTGTGCAATAGCTAGTTGCTGGGTACGTGTCTGGGATCGCGGATTGTAAATTGCTGTGACAAAATCAGCCGTCGCTGCTGCTGTTAAGCGCTTTCAATCACTGCCCAAGGTGTCAGCAAGTCACTTAAGCTAATGGCGCAGAAATCGTGCATCAAGGGTGTACCGACGCGAGCCGCAGCAGCTTGCAGAGCGGTAATGCCAGGAAACATCTGAACTTGGGGAGTCTTACCATCCCAGCCTTTAGCCTGGAGTGCTTCCAAGACTAACCCTGCCATACCATAGATCCCACAGTCGCCAGAAGAGACTACCGCCACAGTTAATCCCCACAGAGCTAGATCAATCGCCCCTTGAGCGCGTTGGCGTTCTTGAGTAATTGGCAGCGCTTCCACAATCTGAGGTGGTCGCAGTAAGGGAGCAATAAGTTCGATGTAAAGTGAGTAGCCGACAACAGCATCAGCACGAGATATGGCAGCTCTCGCTGCTGGGGTAATTTGGTCTAACTGTCCTGGTCCAGTGCCAACAAGTAGCAGCTGACCCGTACGACCGATATACTCTTGTTTGGCTTGAGCAATTGCTACCGTCACTGCCCCTGGCTGTCCTTCAGCACGGAAAATTTGTTTAGCTACCTTTAGCGATTCAGGCTGCATCTCACCACCAGCAGCCTGGATTGCTGCTGCTTCTGCAACACTAGGAGTCCCGACCTCAGCATCAACAACAGGTGAAGGATTTGGGACAAACACGGCACGCAGAACATCAGCACTGAAGGTTTGTAAAGGCAAATGGCGATCACGGCAGAGTTCAACCAAGCCCGCTTCATCAGCTTTCAAGTCGATAGTCGCAATTCCGGCGATCGCGTCTTCAGACAACTGGTATTTCAGACAAACTTGCTGAATTGCTGATTCAATCAGTTGCCGCGAGGTTCCCCGCTCACAACCAATGCCTATCCATAGCACCCTTGGATGCCACTGCACTGTAGGAATATTAATGTCAGTCGGGGCTAGGGGTCGATTAGGGCTAATCAAGATCTTAGCTTTAGGTGTAAAAGACTCAGTCGTAGGTTCAAAACCAAAACAATGTCCTTGGGATAGATGATTGCGCCATAGAGTAGAACCTGCTGTCTGTAACACCTGTACAGGTACACCACGAGCCACAGCCGCACTGACCCCTGTCCAATCTCCCTCACCTCGCCGCCAACCAAAAGGCACACCCAGCAAATCTACGGCTGGAAGTCCCAAATGAGTTGTGGCACTGGTTAGAACAGGTGTAGCACCTGTCAGATGGGCGATTAACTGTGCCAATCGATCGGCTCCTCCCTGATGACCACTGCACAAACTGATGACAAAACGACCTGCCTCATCTATTACCACAACAGCAGGATC
>JAFAVL010000788.1 GCA_019242465.1 Chroococcidiopsidaceae cyanobacterium CP_BM_RX_35
GCAGAGGCGATCACTAGGGAACGTTGATCACCCCGCACCAGGGTCTGTTGCGGCATCGGCAAAGCTTTGATTGGCTGATTCCCGTCTACTAAGCACAAGTCAGGCTGGGGCTTGAGTTTGCCTACAGCCCGCTTCATCGCTAACAGCGATGCCTGCAAAATGTTGAGACGGTCAATCTCGATAGCCGAGGCAAGCCCAATATGCCAGTCCAGAGCTACTGCTTGAATTTGCTCTGCCAGTTGGATTCGGCGAATGCTAGATAATTGCTTACTGTCTTTAATTTGGGCGGCAGCCAGGGACAATAGAGCTGATGGAGGTAATATTACTGCCGCCGCGACTACAGGACCAAATAAAGCCCCTCTTCCCACTTCATCTACGCCAGCTACTAGCTTGTGGCTATCCGATACAGTAGATGATAGTTCCAACCAGATTGATGATTGAGCTTGCTCAAGGAAGTCGAGGCGGTTGGGGTCGGTCGCACCGACCCCTTTATCCGCCGTGCCGGAGCTGTCACAGGCAAAGCCTTGAGCTTGAGCAGGCATTAACGAGGTTGGCTCTATCTTTCCCATTGCTACTTTCCAGTTTTTTAAGTATCTTCACCTCTCAAACTATCCTCTGTAGCAGAAGAGCGGCGACGCCGCCGTCGATTACTCACAATTAACCCACCACTAGCTTCACTCTCATCCATCACCTCTGGCACCAAGGGGCTATCCTCAGCAAGCTCTGAAAAAGATTCAAGCTCACGCTCGAATAGCGGTTCTGTTACATTTGGTTCAGCAATAGCTAATCCTGGTGTTGATTTCGAAGCCAGTGCCTCCGTTTCACCTACACGACGTTGAGCAGGCGCTTGCCCTGGCAGTGCCACATTGATAATGAGCGGCTTGGACTTTTCCACCTGTCGCTCCACGTGGACAAGGGGAGAAATTCCCATTTCAGCATAAACAGCCTGCTCCTCAGGTGTCATTTCTACAAACACAACCTCTGGTGGTTCAGTTGCATGTCTTACTGGCTCTGGCTTGCTAGGCTTGTTCCGCTCCGTTTTTTCAAGCCAACCAGCTTTGCCAACTGTAGGTAGAGATCCTTCTGGCGTTGCTGCAAGTTCAGGTTCTAGCTCCTCTAGGGAGGTATCATTCCCCAAGCGAGGACTAGTAGTAGCCGTGCGCTCATCCTTAGTAGGTAACTCGCTGCCTCTCAGCCGACGACGGCGCGTCCGGCGATTTTTGTTCGCATCTCCCAATGCCTGATAGCTAGGATGATTGAGTAAATTCAGGGGAGAAACGTCGTTTTCATATTCAGAACTTGCCACTTCCCCAGGTGCTTCATAAACCTCACGCGGTTCAGGAAATCGGGAGACAATAGGAGCGCGAGATTCCCGCACAGGCATTGTGGGTGAGCGCTCTGGTATTGTCTCTGTTATCGGCGGCAGCATCCGTTCTCGCTGTATCCCCACAACCTCACGCTCCCGACCTTCAGGCTCTCCAGGCAGATGCACCAAATGCCCTAAGCCACCGCAAGTGGTACAGGGACGACCAAACAATTCATAAATGTTTTGACCTTGGCGCTTGCGGGTAAGTTCGACTAGACCTAGATCAGATAATTGGGCAATCTGTGGTCGAGCTTTATCCAGTTTGAGCACTTTGTTAAAGTGTTCTAACACCTGCAACTGGTCTTTGCGGTCCTCCATGTCAATTAAATCGACAATAATCACGCCTGCCAGATTTCGCAGCCGCAGTTGCCGCGCAATTTCCGTCGCCGCTTCGCAGTTCGTCCAGAGGACCGTTTCTCTAGCAGTGGCAGCACGAGTGAAAGAGCCAGAGTTGACATCAATAACTGTTAGGGCTTCAGTCGGTTCAATAATGACATAACCACCAGAAGGCAGATCAACCCGTGGTTTTAGGGCTTCTCGAATCGCAGCATTAACACGAAAATATTCCAAAATTGGGATGCGATCACGGTGATGGTCAATCATGACCCCTTGGGGAGTTTGACCTCCACTCCAGTTCACCAAGTATTGTTTCACCCGTTTTAGACCAGTGCTAGAGTCTACAACAATGCGATTGACATCGCTGCCGTACATATCTCGGAGTACGCGCTGAATGAAATCATTGTCCCGGTTTAGCAAAGCTGGTGCCCGTGTTGATTGAGCCTCCTCTTGGATCGCCTCCCATTGTTTCTGTAACATCTCCAAATCTTCGATAATCGCATCTTCTGGTTTGCCCTCTGCCTCGGTCCGCACCAGCATTCCCATCCCTGCTGGTTTAATCAGGATTGCCAAAGCTCGCAAGCGATTGCGATCACTCTCACTCTTGATCCGTCGTGACAGATTTACACCTCGACCATAAGGCATCAGGACAACATAGCGACCAGGTAAACTGACGTTACCAGTCAGTCGCGGTCCTTTATTTCCCGTTGGTTCCTTCATCACTTGCACAAGGACTTTTTGCTGCGGCGTTAACAGTTCTGTAATTGCTGCAGCTGTCCGCTTCAGCTTCAAAGGTCCTAAATCTGTCACATGGATAAACCCGTTGCGCTCTGAATCTCCAATATTGACAAAAGCGGCATCTATCCCAGGTAAGACGTTTTCAACAACTCCTAGATAAATATCGCCAATTTGGTGATGACCTGTAGCAACAACAAGTTCTTGAATTTGATCTTCAGAAAAAACAGCAGCGATATTTTGCTGCTCAGCAATAATAATCTGTTTTGGCATTCAATTCCCTCAAAAACTGGCAGTACCCAAGGCTTTAAGGGTTACTCTCTTAACTTCTACAAGCCTGGCGTAGCGCTACTATTGATCGAAATTCCGCACACTGTACTCAAAACAACGAAGCGTCTGTGTCTCAAAACCTTAAAACACAAAGCAGCCCCAGCATGACCGGAACTAAATTATGCAACCTGCGCCTAGTATTATTGACTGATTCACTCACCGTGACAGAAAAAGAGAAATCTCAATCTCAGTCAGCTTCCATGCAAAAGAATTGTCGAAGTCGTACTGAAAAGTTTGCTTCAGTCCTAGTGACCAGAAGAATGAACCAGAGAACTCACTGCGGCGCTAGAAGATTTCTACTACCATAATTTTAACGCAAGCGAGATGAAAAGCAATAGTGTGTTTCAATCCTGTAGGATCAATCCCTGGCGATGAATCTCAACCAGTTGTAACCCTGCACTTTCCAACCCCTGCACCTGTTCCAGCATCCAAACCACCTGCTGCGGTCGCAGTTGAGCCCCATCATTCCGACAACTACCTACATAGCGCAAAATCGCAGAGCCCTCCTCTCTTCCGGCTCTGCGCTCTCCGTGCACGCCAGTCCGACGCCAGTTGCTACAACGGGGGAGACCCCCGCAACGCACTGGCTCCTCAAGTCGGGAAACCCGCCCACGCGGCTGGCTCCTCTGCGGTTCGTTGATTAACTCCAACTCCAACAAACCAGAGCGCAAATTCACCAACTGCCTCTTACCCGACTTCGTCGTCTGCTCCCACCAGAACTCATCCGTAGCTCGGATCGTCGCAATCCAGCCCTGCCAATGCTCAGGAGCAGCCTCCAATGGTCCCACCAGCGTAATCAAATACTCCGCCCTCACTATTAATTGGGTAGCAGCAGGAGCCTTCAAATCGACATCCTCTACCGCGTAAATTGGTAAATTTTCTGGCAGTTGCTGGGCGAGCCTTTCCTGAAATGCCTTTGGCTCAACTTGCTCAGTCAATTCAAAATCCACAATCTCACCACTACTGGTCACGCCAAGAGACAGAGCTTGAGCGATCGCAATCCTGGGGTTAGCATGAAATCCGCCACTATAGGCAATCGGCAGGGCTGCCCGACGCAGCGCCCGTTCAAACAGACGCAGTAAGTCCAGATGACTAACCAAAGCCATATCGCCTTGCTTCCCAAACCAAACCCTGAGTCGCTGCACCTTAGCTGTTTGCGGCACAAAATGACCAGCAAATTCTGGAATTGGTGGTGGAGCGAATACGATATTATGCCCGAAATCAGTGCCGCAAACGCCACAGTGAGAACAGCCCTCAAACGAACAATCTGGCACTATTGCCGCTGCTAAAGCCTTATTTAGGTCAGCTTTAAGCCAGTTTTTATCAATTCCTGCATCCACGTGATCCCATGGCAATGGGGCATCAAGGCGGTCGTCAATACTACCGCGATCCTCCATCACGTTCCACTCACCGTTTTCGACTTGCCGATACTTCCAAGTAATTCCAGCTTCCGCAATTGCTTGCTCCCAAGCGGCAAAAGCTCGCTCCAGGCTATCGAACCAGGAATCCATTCCTGCCCCTAGTTCCCAAGCCCGACGAATCACAACTGCAAGACGGCGATCGCCTCGACCAACAAAATCTTCCATTGCCGAAATCCGCACATCAGTGAAATTCACCTTCACCCCCTTCATCCGGCGGAACTCTTGCCGCAGCAATTGTTGTTTGCGCTTAAACTCAGACGTTGAGACCAAATGCCATTGGAAAGGCGTATGTGGCTTCGGTGTAAAGTTAGAAATCGTGAGATTGAAGTTGATGCGCTTCCTACCCTCAGCCCGGCACTCTCGCTGTAGCCAAGCGACTATTTCGGCAATACCTAACACATCAGCATCCGTCTCTCCCGGCAACCCAATCATGAAGTAGAGTTTAATTTTATCCCAGCCTGCTTCAAAGGCCGTTTTTACCCCTCGTAACAGTTCTTCATTAGTTAGCCCTTTATTCACAATATCCCGCAGTCGCTGAGTTCCAGCTTCTGGAGCAAAGGTTAAGCCCGCCTGTCTGGTGCCACCGAGTATGTTCGCAATATTGTCATCAAACCTATCTACCCTTTGGCTAGGTAGGGTCAGGGAAATATTCTCATCTTTAAGGCGGTTTTTGATCTCCATCCCTACGGCTGGCAGCGACAGATAATCTGAGCAGCTAAGAGATAACAGAGAAAACTCATTGTATCCTGTAGCCCGCATTCCCTGCTCAATTGCTTCTACCACCTGCTGTGGTTCCACATCCCTAGCTGGTCTAGTCAACATCCCCGGCTGGCAGAAGCGACAGCCGCGAGTGCAGCCGCGTCGAATTTCTACCACCAAACGGTCATGTACTGTCTCTATGTAGGGGACCAATCCAGTTGAATAGGCAGGCATCGGGGTTGCCACTCGCCGCAGAATCCGCTCTGGCACATCTGGATGATTGGGATAGACTAAGCCATCTGCTGCTACGTTGTAGAACTGAGGCACATAGACACCTGGAATCTGCGCCAAATCAAGTAACATCTGCTCCCGGTTGTAGCCTGCTGTCTTACCTTCTTCTAGTACCAAGCCAATCTCTGGCAACAGCTCCTCTCCGTCTCCGAGAGCGAGAAAGTCGAAAAAGTCAGCATAGGGTTCTGGGTTGGATGTTGCTGTTTGCCCACCAGCAAAAATCAGAGGGTATTGGTTCTGGGAGCATCTTTCGCGCCAAGTCAATGGGATTCCCGCCAAATCCAACATTTCTAGCACGTTGGTTGCTCCTAGCTCGTAGCCCAGGCTAAATCCCAAAATGTCAAAGTCTCTAAGCGCCACCCTTGACTCTACAGCAAACAATAGAGTCTGAGTCTCACGGAGTTTCGCTGCTAGGTCGGGTGCTGGTAGATAGGCGCGATCGCACAGTTGACGTGGCTGGGCATTCAAAATGTTGTAGAGAATCACATGCCCTAAGTTAGAGGCACCGACCTCGTAGATCTCTGGATATGTCAGCACCCACCTTACCGTTGCCACATCCCATGGCTTATGTACAGCACCCAACTCGTTTCCCAGATATCGGGCTGGTCGAAGGATGTCTGCTGTTAATAACTCTTCAACCGCAACTGCCACTTTTCTTGCTGATTTCAAGTCTTTATCTTTAACCTTAGCACCTAGGAATTTTCTCTTGGGGTTTTAAACGAGCGCTGCTTCGAATGCATCCTGGTTCTCAAACATCTCAAACACCCTATCGAGTTGGGTGAGTTCAAAAATAATCCGAATTGAAGGAGAAACTGCGCAAAGACCAAACCGGAGATTCAACGCCTGAGCCAGTCTCAGTCCATAAACTAATGCCATTAGCCCAGCGCTGTCTAACGATTCCACTTGTTCCATGTCCACCAGTAAAGTTTTCCGCCATTCTTTTTGAACTGCTGTCGTTACCTGGTGCTGAAACTCGCTAGCATTTGCGGCATTGAGAGAACCAGACAGCCGAATAATGAAAGAGTGTGGGTAGGCAAGAATTGTTTGCATTATGCACTCCTAGGTCGGGGCTAACAATCAATACTATATACACGAGGTTAATTTGACTATAAGCGCACTCTAGCTAAGTATCTACTATCTGAGTTATTTGTGCCTTATTAGATTCTATTTTTCAACCACACTCATCTAAATTTTCTTT
>JAFAVL010000115.1 GCA_019242465.1 Chroococcidiopsidaceae cyanobacterium CP_BM_RX_35
TCTCGTCAAAAACATCGGGGAATGAGTTGGTCAACCAAAGGTAGTAAAGCTTTATGTCTACTCAATGTGGCTGAACTTAATGGGCGATGGCAGCAATTGTGGTTCTCCACTCAGTCAGCCTGATCACCGGAAAATTTACAGTAGGAAAACGTTTGGTTACCTTCCAGGTGAGCTGTCCCAAGGCTCCATAGCCACCATTGAACAGTCCGGCACCCGGATTGGGATTGCCAGCTAATAACCCATCAGCCAGATAGCCTGCTGACAGCTGCACGCTTGGGCTAATCTGATAATTTAACCCGACTCCTGTCCCTCCACCAACCAGAGTATAAATGGGGTTATATTCGCCAAAAACGCCGATCGCTCCCGTTCCACTGTCTTTGTCATCTAGGTAGGGATTAAGGGTAGGAGTAAATAGCTGGAAGGGAGCGAGACTGCTAAGCACATGCACGCGCACCTTCTCGCCCACGGGAAAGGTATAGTCAGTGGTTAGCAGTTGGACTTGATTGTTAGTGTTGGCAGCGAATTGAGAAGACAAAGTACCTTCCGCAGTTATCCCTGGTAACCGGAAGGGATCGATCAAAGGAGCATCTCCAGCGAACAAGCTGAGCAAGAGGAGATCTCGACCAGTAAAACTGGAGGCGAAGTTGAGATTGGCCCGGTATTGGAAAGCTGTATGGCTTCTGCCGCCGTCTTTACCGAAAGCATCTGCTAAGCCAAAGATGGCGTTTCCTAGCAATTTCGTGGTGGTGGAAAATTGTTGACTCTCCAGCTTGGCTGTCTGCACTTCTAGCGTATCAACCCGACCACGGAGGGCAGTGAGTTCGGTAGTAAATTCTGCCTGCAAGCGTCTGAGAACTGTCACATCTTCTTTTCTAACTAAATCAGCAGTACCAGCGCTGAGAAGTTCGTTTATCCGCTCCAAACAAGCATTTAGACCGGCGGCAAACTCATAGCGAGTCAGGGCGCGATTGCCGCGAAAGGTCTTGTCGGGATAGCCCGCGATGCAACCGTACCGCTCAACCAAAGATTGCAATGCTTGGAATGCCCAGTCGGTTGGCTGCACATCCGAAAGTTGAGAAACCGAAGTCACTTGTTCCATTGGCTCGGCAGTAGGTTCAACAGACTGCTGTTGCAAAGCATTACCGCTAGAAGCATTTGGCGACTGCGAGATAGGCAAAAACTGCACCATCGGATTGGCGTGTTCACTAGAGGGCTGACTCAAATCAGCCGAACTAGGATCAAGTTCTGCAACTGAGCGATTGGATGCCGAGGGACTCACCTCAGAAACAGCTTGAGAAATTCTATATTCTGACACCGTAGCAGTTGCTGGATTGGCAAACACAAAGATGATTCCGAGCAAAGTAGGACTAAACCACAGCAAATGATGGAAACTTTTCAACATCACTCTCACACCTCATCCACAACTTAGTTCCGGGGTATTACACAGCAATAAAGTGGTCTAAATATTATTAGATGTCAATCAACTTAAGATTCGCAAAAAAGCTTATTCACGCAATTGATAAAACTATACGAGGTGAAATGATTAGTCAACTAGAAAGTTGTATTAAGAATTGTACGGTCCACCTTTGATGTCAGAGTCATTAGGGATAAAACCGTAATATGGAGGTTGGCATAGCAGTTTTTTTGCTCCCAAAACCTATGCTCTAAACAGTTTTCAAACGTTAGTATTAATGGCTTAATACTTGACTTATCATGAGCGTTGTTTCTCATGCTAATCTCGTTATATTCCTCCGAGCTACCTACTCCATCATTTCAAGCAAGAACCGGGATGGCTAACTTGCCAACTTACATCACTATTCTGACCTTACTATTCCTGGTCGCGTTTATGCTTTCGATTGGGATGGAGACAACCCATGGTCAGATCTTGGCAACGCTTCGGAACGAGCGCCGCCTGGTATGGCTTTCTCTCCTGGCAAACTTCATTCTAGTGCCGCTACTAGGCTTCATTCTGAGCCGACTATTCCAGTTCTCCTCTGACGTGGCCGCTGGGTTTCTGCTGCTGACTGTCGCTCCAGGAGGGTTGTTTGCCTTAAATTTCAGCCGTGTCTCCAAAGGAAATCTTGTTTACGCTATTGGGCTAGTGTTTGTCCTGTCACTACTATCAGTTATTATCACCCCCGCCCTGGCAAATCTGCTTTTCACTCCTGTAGTGACGGCGAGAGTACCAATTTTTAAGGCGATTGGGTTTCTCTTGCTAGTCGTGCTGCTACCTATCAGTGCTGGTCGAGCAATTCAGTACTGGTCGCAGCCAGTTGCTCGCGTCCTCGGAAAACTTATGGGGACACTATCCATTGTTTTGTTTATCACAGTCACACTTCTCACCTCCAAGCTCAAGTCCCCGGCGATCGCTGCGCTTGGTCTCAAAGGGCTGACAGCAATTATTCTCCTCGTGGTTGCTTGCTGGGTAATCGGTTGGCTGTTAGGGGGACCGCAACTCGAGAACCGCAAAGTACTAGCAATCGGCACCAGCATGCGAAATGTGGCAATTTGCCTCCCGATCGCTCTCAGTTACTTTCCCAGCACCAACGTGCTGGTGCCAATTGTAGCTTTCAGTGGCATCTCGATTACCATGAACATGGTTTTTGGTTTAATTATGGGTCGCCTTAACAGGAGTATGGGAGCTTGACATCCTACCGTCGCTCTACTGCATAGATCGAAGGTGATAGGTCATGGGGTAGCAAACGCCAAGAGCAACCACTGGCTAAAGATCTAGAAGATGGTGTTAATAACTTCTGAAGTTGACAGTTAATCCTTCCAGAAAAGTATATAGTATCTAGTTAACTCGATCGCACTCACATGGCTGCTGGAGAAAGTGTTCCTATCCGTTGCTTCTCACATTGCGTAAGTAGGGTAGGTTGCTGCTTCTAGACAGCAACCACTGAAATTACTTCACTAGTGGAACACTTCCCGCCAAATCATAACTATCTACTGCGTCCAATTTGTTTTCTACCTGAAAAAATCTTGTAACTTTCTTGTTTGGCAAAATTTGTCTAAATTTCTGCACATACTGTTGTTGGAGAGCTAGCTTTTGTTTCTGGTATTTTAAGTAATCGTCCAGCATTGCTTTTGCTTGAGCATCAGTGAGGCTGCCGTAGTTCTGAGCATAGTCAGTCAGTAGCTTGACGAGGCTATCATTGACTGAGGCTACTCGAGAGCGGTATTCCCCGTACAATGGCCAAAACTTTTGACTTTCTTCCTCTGTAAGAGGCACAGTTTGTCTGATGATATCCCTTCGCTGTGCTCTGATAGCTGTCCGCGTCAATTCAATTTGACCTTGGTCTGGAGCAGTGCTACTATTAGGAGTTGTACTAGTGTTTCCCTGAGCGATCGCAAAGCTGCCGAAAGTTTTAGCTGGTAGAGCTAGAATAGCTAGTCCGGTTAGTAACATCAATTTCATTATCTTCATGCTACACTCCTATGGGTTGGGAATTCTAAAGTCTTATTAAGTTGAATCTCAAAACCAAATTTTATTGGGAAAGAGAACAAAACTGACTTTTAATATATCAAATAAGCATGACAATTTTGCGTGAAGAATCTCTAGGTTTTGCATTTTCTTT
>JAFAVL010000184.1 GCA_019242465.1 Chroococcidiopsidaceae cyanobacterium CP_BM_RX_35
TGTAAAAACTCTTTCAAAAGGTTGATGGAGTTGGCAGTTACAAACTTCAATATATTATATGGGTAAGCTGAAAGCCTAATCACGCTTAGCTTAATCAACAGTAAATTTGATATTGAGCAAGGATCAGATTATGGTAGAACAGGCACAAAAACAGCAATCGTTCCTTAAGAAAGTAGTGGAACGTAGTGGTTTAGAGACGGAGAACCAAGCTCAACGAGCAACTAATGTAGTGTTCCGCCTTTTGCGAGATATGATGTCAAATCAGGAGACCAATCGGGTTGAGGAAGACCTACGTAAGAGAGCATCTGAAGCTGAGCAAGACGCAGTAAATCTTTGGCAAGATCCGAATGTAATGGTTGCCTTTTTTAGCCGCATTAGCCCTATTCAAAAGTTGAACATCAGTCCGGGAACATTTATGCTGCGTTTGAAAGAAGAAGGGGTTTTACCAGAGGGAGTGTCTCCAGAGTTGGTAACGCAGGCAGTCTTTTCTGCAACCAAGGAGATCTTGTCTCCAGAACGGAGTCACGAAGTCGCACAAGCCCTTCCTGCTGAGATTCGACAGCTTTGGGAGCAAGCCTGACTTTCTTTGGCATGTGATGCTTCTCCATAGCAGTAGAAAACTGATAGTAGCTTGGGCAAATGTCATATTTTGAGTAGGAGTACGTTCAAGCGTCATATATTTTGAGAAAATTAAAGACAGAATCGGACCTTGAATCTACTGCTACAGAAAAAATATAGAATGGCGGACAATATCAGAAGTCGCGTTGTGACCCAGGGCGTGCAGCGATCACCCAACCGAGCTATGCTCAGAGCCGTTGGTTTCGGCGATCTAGATTTCACCAAACCAATTGTGGGCGTAGCCAACGGTTACAGCACTATCACTCCCTGTAACATTGGACTGAACGAACTGGCTCTGCGGGCAGAAGCAGGCATTCGCAATGCTGGTGCTATGCCTCAGATGTTTGGCACTATTACTATCAGTGACGGCATTTCGATGGGTACTGAGGGGATGAAATACTCCTTGGTGTCGCGAGAGGTGATTGCAGATTCGATTGAGACGGTGTGTAACGGTCAAAGCATGGATGGGGTCTTAGCAATTGGCGGTTGCGACAAGAATATGCCCGGAGCTATGATCGCGCTTGCTAGGATGAATATCCCTGCGATTTTCGTCTATGGTGGCACCATTAAACCGGGTCATCATAACGGGCGAGACTTAACGATTGTTAGCCTGTTTGAGGCAGTAGGGGAATACAGCGCTGGCAAAATTGATGAGGCAGAACTCTTAGAAGTCGAACGCAAAACCTGCCCCGGTGCTGGTGCTTGCGGAGGTATGTACACAGCCAACACCATGTCCTCTGCCTTTGAGGCAATGGGAATGAGCTTGCCTTATTCCTCCACCATGGCAGCTGAGGATGCAGAAAAAGCCGAAAGTGCAGAGAAATCAGCATTTGTGCTAGTCGAAGCGATATCTCGCCAACTGTTACCCCGTCAGATTCTGACTCGTAAGGCGTTCGAGAACGCTATCTCTGTGGTTATGGCAGTAGGTGGTTCGACCAATGCAGTGCTACACCTACTAGCGATCGCCCATGCTGCTGAAGTAGAGTTATCCCTGGATGACTTCGAGCAGATTCGCGCCCGCGTCCCTGTCTTGTGCAACCTCAAACCTAGTGGTAAATACGTAGCCACCGACTTACATCGGGCTGGTGGGATCCCGCAAGTTATGAAAATGCTCCTCGTACACAATCTACTGCATGGGGATGCCCTAACAATTACAGGTCAGACGGTTGCTGAACAGTTGGCAGATGTGCCAAACGAGCCGCGAACAGACCAAGATGTGATTCGTCCTTGGACTAACCCGCTCTATGCCCAAGGTCATTTAGCTATCCTGAGGGGAAATTTGGCAACCGAAGGCGCTGTCGCCAAAATTACTGGTGTCAAAACTCCTAAAATGACTGGTCCTGCCCGTGTCTTTGAATCTGAAGAGTTGTGTTTAGCCGCAATCCTCTCCGGTCAGATTCAAGCTGGGGATGTGATTGTCATCCGTTACGAGGGTCCCAAAGGGGGACCTGGAATGCGCGAAATGTTGGCACCCACCTCGGCAATTATTGGTGCTGGGTTGGGCGATTGCGTGGGACTCATCACCGATGGACGGTTTTCTGGTGGGACTTACGGCATGGTAGTCGGTCATGTTGCACCAGAGGCAGCTGTGGGAGGTGCGATCGCCCTCATTCAAACAGGTGATACTATCACGATTGACGCCGAAGCCCGATTGTTGCACCTAGATGTATCCGCAACTGAATTAGAGCGTCGTCGTACTGCTTGGCGACCACCTACACCCCGCTATACCAGGGGCGTACTGGCAAAGTATGTTAAGTTAGTCTCTTCTAGCAGCCTTGGTGCAGTCACAGATTTAGGGTGAAGAGCAAAAAATGACTAAGAGAGCTGAGAATGAGGAGGGACTGCTAACTCCCAATTCTCAGCTCCCTTTTCCATTTTTTGAGGCGGTTCACCAACCTTTTGCTGCTTTACTTAGCAAGTTAGACAGCATCCTCTTTTTTACAAGAACGCACCCGTGAGTCGCACCAGCCTCTAGCCTTCGACAGTGATTTTACCCATCATGCCAGCGCCCCTATGAGGTTCGCAGTAGTAAGAGTAGTCACCTGCTGGTGTGTCTGCTGGAAAGGTTGTCTTCACCTGTTGTCCAGGAGTCATTAGCAACTGCTTATGAGACAGAGACTTAGCGAGGTCTGCACTTTTAGAAGGATTTTTTGCAGCATCAAAGACAACATTGTGAGGAGGCACCTTATTGTTTACCCACTCAACAGTATCACCAGCTTTAATAGTTAGCTTGGGCGGGTCAAACACCAACATACCTTTATCTGACCCCAGCTTGACCTTGTGTGTTTCAGCTGCCGCTGAGGGAGAGAACAAGGCGAAGCTGCTAGCAACTAGCACCATTGTCAACAGGAATAGACCAACGCGCCGCGCAGTTGCAGCAATAAATTGCATATCTTTATTCTCCAAATCTTACCTACGTCAATTTTAATTCATTGGTGCACCGCCGTTCACGGGTTCACCGTTCTCAAGGGAGGCGACCTCCGGGTGCGGAAGGCACTAGCGATGACCACATTCCGTGGTCAATTGAGACAACAGACAAATGTCAAAAAGTTTCTGCACCCCACCCAGGTGCCTTTTGCGCTGCTGTCAAAACGAAAGCGGCTAAGCTTTCGACCTGCTCTTGAGACAGCCAACTTTCAGGCACCTGGCGGCACCAATAGGTTTCTTCACTACCATCGTAGACTGTGGGTCGGCGGAGATAGGCAACCAGATTATTGATGTTATTCCGTGGGGGATTAGCTCCCTTCAGCTTTGTTAAAGAGAGGGACACCAAAGGATCTGGTAAAGTAGCTCCACCCACATGACAATTTAGGCAGTTGTTTTCAAACAACTCTTTGCCCTGCGCTAGTTCTTGTGGTGAAAACGGGCGAGTCTCACCCTGCTCATTCAATTCCAGGATAATAGGCTCGGTGACGTGCAAATAACGAGCAACATATGGGTCAATTGAGGCGGCAAGTGCCGGCAGGCTTTGCAGCATGACAGCCAGTATCAATAGCAACGCAACCAAACAACTTTTGCAGAACAAGCGACATTGCATCTAGGGCTTAACCTTTGGTGTTATTGACTTAGGGGAGAAGAGGGCAAGGGGAGAAGAATACTACACTAGTCCGCTTCTTGTTTCAGCTAAAAATTGAGGAATGCCTGATTT
>JAFAVL010000215.1 GCA_019242465.1 Chroococcidiopsidaceae cyanobacterium CP_BM_RX_35
AGGTTAGGGAGAGCATCAATGTAGTAGCCGATCAAGAAATGCGATCAAATGAGTTAAACCAACCTCAGGTGCTGGGGATTGATTTAGGAGGAACAGCAATCAAGTTGGGGCGGTTTTGGCAAGATGGCACTTGTTTACAGTTTTTGAGCAGAGTGACGCCTCAACCAGCAACACCAGCAGCCGTTGTCGAGGTGATGATAGAAGCGATTGCCCAACTTGACCCTACCCAACAATGCATTGCTATCGGTGTTGGTACCCCAGGTCCAACTGATGCTGAGGGGCGGATTGCCAAAATAGCAATTAATCTCGCTAACTGGCGAAATGTTCCCTTGGCTGATTGGCTAGAAGCAAAGACGGGTCTTTCCACAGTTCTCGCCAATGATGCCAATTGCGCCGGGCTAGGAGAAGCCTGGCTGGGAGCTGGTCGTCCGTTTCGTCACCTAATTTTGCTGACGCTAGGGACTGGGGTTGGTGGGGCAATTATTTTGGATGGTAAACTCTTCACTGGGCATCAAGGAGCAGCTGGAGAACTAGGGTTAATTACTCTAAATCCTGATGGTCCAGTATGTAATAGCGGCAATTGCGGCTCATTGGAGCAATATGTTTCAGTTTCAGCTATTCGTCGCCGTACTGGTTTGGAACCAGCTGAATTGGGTGCTCTTGCCAAGGCTGGAGACTCAAAAGCTTTGACTTTTTGGCAGAACTATGGTAAAGACTTGGGGGCTGGGTTAGCTAGCCTCATCTACATTCTGACGCCAGAGGCAGTTGTAATTGGCGGTGGCGTCAGCGCTAGCGCGGAGTTTTTCTTCCCAGCTGTACGGGCGGAGATTGAGCGTCGGGTGCTGCCAAGTTCTCGTGTTGGTCTAGAACTGCTAAGCGCTGAATTGGGCAACCAAGCAGGGATGGTGGGTGCAGCGAGATTGGCTTGGCAGCTACTAGAAGAGGGCAGGGGGAGCAGGGGGGCAGGGACGAGCTGGGGGAGCTAGAAGACTAACAAGACTAACTGCTTACTTTGCTGAAGAACAAAGTTCTTCAGTTATGTTAGGGGGCAGCTTCTGTAAGGCTCTACTTTACCTTCTGACCTAAACAATAGAGTTACAAATTAGGCATTCCTAGATTTCAGCTTGAAACGAGTAATGGACCAGTGTTTTTCTCCCCCTGCTCCCCTGCCTCCCTGCCTCCCTGAGAACGGGCAATTGCAGCTTGCACCAGACCTTTAAACAGAGGATGCGGGGCACTAGGTCGAGATTGAAACTCTGGATGGAATTGTGTGGCAATGAAGAACGGGTGGCTAGGCAGTTCAATGATTTCCACTAACCGTCCGCCAGGAGAAGTGCCACTAATAACAAGTCCTGTTTCTAAAAACAAGTTACGATACGCATTGTTAAACTCGTACCGATGCCGATGGCGTTCGTAAATCAATTCCTTCTGGTAAAGCTTGGAGGCTAAGGTGTTTGGTTCAATGCTGCAAGGACATAAACCTAATCGCATCGTACCACCCAAATCAACAACATCTTGCTGCTCTGGCAACAGGTTGATGACCGCATGTTGACTATTAGGGTTAAACTCAGCACTATTGGCGTCTGCTAATCCTGCCACATGCCGTGCCCATTCAATCACTGCACATTGCATTCCTAAACACAAGCCCAAGAAGGGAATCTGGTGTTCGCGAGCATACTGAACTGCTCTAATTTTCCCATCCACACCTCGGTTGCCAAAACCTCCAGGCACCACCAAGCCATGAATTCCATCTAGATATTGTTCAGCTTCCCCAATTTCCAGATCCTCAGAGTTAACCCAACGCAGGTGGAGGTGACCGCCCATAGCCAGTGCTGCATGGCGCAATGCTTCTACAACCGAGAGATAGGCATCACTTAACTGCACATATTTGCCGACAATCCCAATTTCGATCCGCTGAGTAGGATGATACATCTGCTCCACCAGTGTTTGCCACTGGCTGATATCTGGTCGACGTTGCTCTAATTGCAGTAATTCCAACGCCTGCTGCGCCAGTCCTTCCTGTTCTAACATCAACGGCACTTCATAGATACTTTTGGCATCCAAGGCAGTAATAACACACTCAGCCGGCACATCACAGAATTCTGATAGTTTGTATTTCAATCCGTCTGATAGTGGGCGATCGCATCGGCAAACTAAAATATCTGGTTGAATCCCGATTGAGCGTAATTCCTTGACTGAATGCTGGGTTGGCTTGGTTTTTAATTCTCCAGTCGCCGGAATCCACAGGACTAGTGTTACGTGCATGTACAGTACATTCTGCCGCCCTACATCCTTGCGAAACTGACGAATCGCTTCTAGAAACGGGAGCGATTCAATATCTCCCACCGTTCCACCAATCTCCGTAATCACGAAATCTGGATTCGTGTTGTTGGCAACTCTTTGAATCCGCTCTTTAATCTCATTTGTAATGTGCGGAATGACCTGTACCGTGCCCCCCATATAGTCACCGCGACGCTCCTTATTCAGCACCGCCTGATAGATAGAGCCAGTCGTGACACTGTTAAGCCGCGACATCGGCGTATCGGTAAAGCGCTCGTAGTGTCCCAAGTCCAAATCGGTTTCAGCTCCATCATCCGTGACAAATACCTCACCATGCTGAAAAGGACTCATTGTTCCCGGATCGACGTTGATATAGGGGTCCAGTTTGAGGATTGACACTGAATAATCCCGCGACTTCAGCAATCGCCCCAAACTTGCTGCTACAATTCCCTTGCCAATACCAGAAACAACACCACCAGTGACAAAGACAAACTTAGTCATATTTTTATCAGTAAGGAATTTTAGAAATATAACTTTCCAATTATGCCACAGCCTTAGCCACCACTGTTGTTACTGGCTAACAACTTGAGGAGTGAAGGATGAAGGATTAACTATAGTTTCAACCTTTAGCCCTCATTTTTTCTTTTGACTAGGATTCAGGATGAAAAAAATTTTAGGATTAACTGTTTTGGTAACGAGTGCAGCAATTGCATTGCCTGCCAAATGCGCCGATCGCTCCCTATACATTGCTTTTCCACCAACTAACTACCAAACAACGACATCTCGGATATTCATACTTGGAACAGCTCCACCAACAGGAGAAGTTTCGGTCAATGGCACTCGTATCGAACGCAGCCCGGCTGGGCATTTTGCTCCCAGTGTTCCATTACATTTGGGAGACAATTTGTTGACGGTGCAATATCAGAATCAGCGAACGCAGATTCATATTAAGCGGTTACCAACTCAACCCCAACCTCCAATCGGATTAGCCTTTGCTAAGGATTCCCTGACTCCGGATGTGGATATTGCTAGACTACCAGGAGAACTGGTTTGTTTTAGTGCGATTGCACCTCCCAAATCCACTGTCGCAGTTGAGCTAGGTGGAGAAACAATTCCCCTGCCGCCCCAATCGCAAAACATCAAATTACCAGCCAATTCCGCCGCGCTTACTCAACGGAATCAGCCCGCTTCTCAATCGGCAACAGGACACTACCAAGGTTGTGCAACTTTGTCTGTAGCTGGAGTTAATTTAGGGCAACCCAAGTTTCAGTTGAAAAGGAACGGCGCTACAACAAGCCAAATGGGTTCTGGAAAGATTTCTGTGCTTTCACCTGTCCATCTAGAAGTTGCCGAAGTGACAGCAGATCAAGGCGTAGCTCGGACTGGTCCTAGTACCGACTATTCTCGCCTCACGCCTCTCCCTAAAGGAACTCAAGCTACCGTGACGGGTAAGCAAGGTAAGTGGTTACGCTTAGACTATGGCGGTTGGATTGATAGCGCCGAAACCCGTATCTTACCAAGTGCCGTACCACCGCGTTCGTTCATCCGCAGTGTGACCGCTCATCAAGTGCCAGGAAACACAGATGTCATGTTTCCTTTGCAAGTCCCTGTTCCAGTCAGTGTTCAGCAAGGCGATCGCACATTAACCCTAACTCTCTACAACACCACTGCCCAAACTGATGTCATTCACCTAGACGATGACCCAGTGATTTCCCGTCTTGACTGGCAACAAGTAGCTCCAAATCAGGTGCAATATACTTTTAATCTCAAACCCAAACAGCAATGGGGCTATAAGGTGAGATATGATGGGACAACCCTAGTCTTGTCTTTGCGTCATCCGCCAGCAACGGCAGGTGGTACGACGAATAAGGAATTATCTTCTAGCTCCTCTCCTCTGGCTGGCATCAACATCCTCCTCGATCCAGGACACGGCGGCACTGACTCTGGCACTACTGGACCAACTGGATTAAACGAAAAAGCAGTCACCTTGGTGATGGCAAAGCTAGTGCAAGAACAGCTTGTAGCACGAGGAGCTACAGTGTACCTGACTCGTGAAGAGGATAAGACGGTAGGGCTGGCAGATCGGGTGGAAATGATTGACAAGTTCGAGCCAGCAATTTCCATCTCGCTCCACTACAATTCCTTGCCGGATGACGGAGATGCTCAGCACACTCAAGGACTAGGAGCCTTTTGGTATAATGCCCAAGCCCATAGTCTTGCCGTATTTTTACATAACTATCTTGTGAATAAACTAGGGCGTCACAGCTACGGCGTGTTTTGGGACAACCTATTTTTGACCCGCCCGACATCTGCCCCATCTATACTATTAGAGTTAGGGTTTATGAGCAATCCGAGAGAATTTGAGTGGGTGGTGAATCCCCAACAGCAGCAGAAATTGGCAGTGGCGATCGCCGATGGCATTACTGAATGGTTTGACAGTGCCCACTAGCGTAAACGAGAAAACTAACTATCTGCAATGCGGGGAACAGGAATTGCAAGGGCAAGTGGTGATAGATAGACTCAGACTAATAGTTCAGCTTATGGTTTTAAGGCAACTTGCACCTTCAAGAAGACTTCACTGGACCATTATTTTGGCTACAGTAATTACAATCACTTGATAAGGACGTGATGCCAATGGAAGCCACAACCGAACAACAGAAGTTGGCACAAAAGACCGGATTTCCTCCTGAGATCCCTGAGCCGCCAACCAATTTAGTGTTTGATGATGGAGAGCCTTTGGAAACAAATCGCCACCGCATTGCGATGAACGTCTTGATCGACTCTTTACTGCAAGCTTATCAGGACCGCACAGATTTTTTTGTCGGTGGCAATATGTTCGTCTACTACAGCCGCAATCAGGCAATGAATCGAGACTTTAGAGGTCCTGATTTCTTCGCCACATTGGATGTGGATGGTAGTCGCGAGCGTCAGGGTTGGGTGATTTGGGAAGAGGACGGACGCTATCCCGATGTCATCATTGAGTTGATGTCCCCCAGTACAGCTCACATTGACAAAACGGAGAAGAAAGATCTCTACGAACGCACTTTTCACACGCTAGACTACTATGTCTACGATCCGTTTGAGCCTAACTCGCTTGCAGGATGGCATCTCAACGCCCAGCGTCGCTACGAGCCATTGCTATCAAACGAACGCGGATGGCTGTGGTGTGAAACCTTGGGATTATGGTTGGGAGTATGGGAAGGAAGCATTCGGCGAGAACCGCCAACCGGAGCTTGCCAGTGGTTGCGATTTTACAATCGAGAGGGCTATCTCATCTTGTTACAGGAAGAGGTTGCACAGCAAGAACGGCAACGAGCTGAGCAAGAACGGCAACGAGCCGAACGATTGGCAGAGCGATTGCAGGAGTTAGGTGAAGATCCTAATGCTATCTAGCTTGTTAAAGGAGTGAAGTTTAAATGATCAGAACTAGCAGCAATGTCAGTACGCTTGTATTATTTCAGTACTTTCTCTAACACAAACTTTGTTAAACTACCACTGGTTAGCTATGTTGTCTCAATTTAAATCTCGTTATCCTTCGGGAAGTCTAATTTCCGAGTTGCTCCAGATTTATCAGGGGCAATTCGTCGTTCGAGCTGAAGTGCAGGTTGATGGGGCAATCCGTGCTACAGGTCTGGCAGCGGCAGAAAGCTTAGAGCTAGCAGAAGACCGAGCTAGAGGTCGGGCACTGATGGTTCTAGGAATTGAGCCAAACTCATCGGCTCGGCTAGAAACTAAACCGTCTTCATCCTTTCTGACTCCAACTGTTCCTGTTGAGCTAGAAGGGAAGAGTGATCGCTTGCCTTCAACTGCCGGTTTGTCGGCGCAAGAAATAGAGGCTAGCGGGAAAAACGTTGGTACGACCAATGACTTCCTCGAAGAGCATAGCCAGAAACAGATGACGTTCTTTGGTAATGATGAGATGCAAGCGCCGCATGATTATGGCTATCAAGAGAGCAGTTTTGAACCGGAGCCAATAGAACCTGAGATAGGTACAGAGGTAAGGGAACCAGTTGATATGACAACAGTAGTTGCTCGGACTAGTGCTGAAATCAAGCGCTTGGGTTGGAGCAATCAGCAAGGACGGGACTACTTGAAAAAGACCTACGGTAAGCGTTCGCGCCACGAACTAACTGACAAGGAACTGCTGGAATTTCTGCAATACCTGGAGTTGCAGCCTACTCCCAGTCTGCTGCCTGTTACCTAGAGAAATGGCAAAGTTAGCTGCCTTTGACAGATATTAACTTGGGAGCTAATTAAGCTTTGATGTGTTGATCAAATATAAGACACTCGACTTGGTAATTACCTCCTTCTACTTTGATGTCAATCCCTGTATTCCTGTCCGGCTAGCCAAGGTCTTTGGGCAGATTCTCACTTACGATTTCATAGATAGCAGTAGTCGGTGCTTTGGTAAACAACGGAGTCATCTGATTAAGTATCGCTTGGGATATTTCACTTTGATTGGTTTTCATATCTTCCACACTTTCCCATAAAATTATGGCAATCCCGCTGTCAGTTCCCGGATTTTGTAATAAGTATGAACCCTTAAAACCTTCAGTGTAAGTTGAGACGGCTTGTTCATAAAGTTGATTAGCCTCTTCAAATCTGCCGGGTTTGAAATCGCCAATCGCTACATAAGCAAATTTATGTCTCAGAAAATCTTGAAAATCTGTCATTGCTCCTCCAAAACTTTGGCTTATTCTAGTTCTTTAAATCCTAGTATCTACTTATTACTAGCACTAGTCACTTCGCTTTCAACCCACGACGCTATCGGTCAGAGTTTCCTCCGAACCAGCTAACAAACCGTTGCTATCGGTAAACTGTCTATTAAGCTAAGCCTCTGCGGTTCGTTTCTCTCCTAAACCACTTGAGCCATAAAGTAAGGATGCGTCAACTTATCCAACTGCTGCACCAACAGACTTAGGAACAAACCCACATCCGTCACCACACCAATTGATTCCACCGAACCGCGATCGCTCAGCTTTGTCACCACCGCCGGATTAATGTCCACACACACCATCTTCACTCCCGCAGCCGTCATATTCCCTACCCCAATTGAATGCAGCATTGAAGACAGCATCAGAATCATGTCTGCTCCCTCCAAAATGCGCGCATATTCCTGCTGGGCTTTAATCAAATCCATCTGCGTATCAGGCAGGGGACCATCATCCCGAATAGAACCAGCCAGAGAGAACGGAATACCAGCACGGACACACTCATACAGCACCCCACTCTTGATCACACCTTGCTCCACAGCTTGAGCGATACTGCCATAGCGACGGATCGTGTTGATAACCTTGAGGTGATGCCGATGCCCGCCTTGTACAGCAACACCTCGTTTCATATCCACACCCAAGGAAGTCCCCATCAAGTTTTGCTCAATGTCGTGGACAGCAATCGCATTGCCGCCTAGTAGCGCCTGCACATATCCCTGCCGAATCAGAGTCGCTAGGTGTTCTCCTCCACCAGTGTGAATTACAACTGGACCTGCTGTGACAACCACCTTACCACCTTGATCGCGGATTTGGCGCAACTCCCATGCCACTTGTTCCACCACTAATTCCACCCGGCGTTCGCTAGAAACCCCAGCGGACATAAAGCTAAATTCTTGGGTATTGCGCTGCTCCCGTGCTTCAGGCTTACGGATAGTGCGAATACCTTGCACATCGACAACAACCTGCTCACCTACTTCCAAATCCCGTAGCAGCTTGCACCGCGCCACGACTCCATTTGGGGTATGAGTGACGGCAATTGCACCATCCATGCGCTGATTTTCCACCTTGACCCATTCCCCATTAATCCGTACCTCGGTGGGATAGATAGTGGTGACATAAAAATCATCTGCCGCCACCCCAGCTTGGAGCACAGGCTCTAACTTGACATCGCGCTCATCTTGCGGTAAGTCAACTGCACCCAAATCAATTAACTGGGATAAGATGCCTTCCATAACATCGTGAGAAGGAGCTGACACCTTGACCTCTGCCGCTGAGGTACTTTGCCGTTGCTCTCCCAGTTGAAAATTCAGCACCTGGAAGCTGCCCCCACTTTCCACAACGGCGTCCAAAGCGCGGTTGATTAAACCAGTGTCTAGCAGATGACCTTCCAGCCGAATTGTCCGACTCTCTACTGAGACATTGGCGTGGAATTCAGTTCTCACTGGCTCCGTCACTCGTAGTGTCAGGCACTTGGCAGCTCCTCCGGCTTTGAGAAATTCTGTTAACGGCGTCTCCAATACCCTAAACCCAGCATCTGCTAGGTGTTCTTTGAGCGCCTCACTCGCCTGATTCATCACCACAACTTCGTCAATATTGACCGCATTGCAGGCAAAATTTACGGCATCTGCTTCGTTGATCGCAATGCGCCTCTCTGGCGGTACTCGCATTTCAATCAGGCGGTTGGAATAGGAATCAAACGCTGGTGGATAGTAGAGTAGATAGCCACCCTTAAGCGGACAGAAACAAGTATCCAGATGATAAAACCGCTCATCCATCAGTCGCAGGGACAGCACTTCGGTGTCAAGCCACTTTGCCAAGTACGGATGAGAATCTAGTTCTGAGCGGAAGCCGTATCCAGCCCATAACCAACGTCCTTCCCGATCTAACAGCGCGTCTCCTGCTCCCTCAAAAGGTAAATCCTTGGGAAGTTCATATACTGTGTATCCCTTATCCTCAAACCATTCTTTGAAGTGTGGTTCCTCCCCTTGCCGCTCCTTGTGCAGGAATCGGCTGAGGACAACAGTATTTCCCAACACCAGTCCAGCATTAGCAGTAAACACCATATCCGGCCATCCCAATTGAGGTTTGACCAAATCCACAACAGCATGGTGTTTAAGAATGTGGAATAATTCATGCCACTGCTCGACGGCGCGATCACGCGAGGACTTGTGAATATTCCCTTCCATCCAGGGATTAATCACATAGTCCACATCGTAGTGGTCAGGGGAGCACATGAGGAAGCGGATCGAAGAAGTCATAAAAGAATTTTGAGGTGGACTAAGACGCGACGGAACTTAACTAGTTACAGGCTCTTGATGCTCCAGTTCTGTTACACTTAATACAAAAGGATTGGCTCTTGATAGTAGAAAGCGTACAATTCAATTCTATTATGGCGACGTATAGGAGATTGAGTATCGATCAAGCTAGGTTGGGTATCTCCTAGGTCCAGGGTGCAGTTAGTCTGTTAGTTCTCTAGGGCTTCGGTCTAGATGCCTGACTGATTGGATGCCCGACATTACTGGCGCGAAGGCAGATGATCTAATTCCCGAAGAAGTTCGACTCACCAGATTGTCTCCTGTAATCTGGCAGTCTCTCAAGTGCCGACAAAATCTCACGAAGAGGTCATCCTCTAGACTGAAAAATTCGACAGGTGTGCCGCTGCACCGATGTGATGACATAGAATAATGGGAATTTTGCTGATGCCTTAGATTTCACCAGCAACATTAGATGACTATGAGCCCAGTCCCCAGCATCACCCTCAACGACGGCAAGGCCATCCCGCAGCTCGGATTTGGAGTCTTTCAAATCGAGCCGGAAAACACTGCAAAGGCAGTAAGCAATGCTCTCGAGATTGGCTATCGGCACATCGACACTGCAGAGATGTACAGAAACGAGCAGGAGGTCGGCGAGGCTATCCGCACCTCCGGCCTCGACCGCAGCGACGTCTTCGTCACCAGCAAGCTCAACAACGGGTTCCACCAACCTCATGACGCCCGCAAGGCGTTCAACACCACGCTCTCCGAACTCGGCTTTGACTACGTGGACTTGTTCCTCATCCACTGGCCGTTGCCCACGCTCTATAACGGTGACTTCGTCTCGACCTGGAAGACGATTGAGGAGTTCTACCACGACGGTCGCGCCCGCTCAATCGGCGTGTCGAACTTCCAGATCGAACATCTGGAGCGGCTGGCAGCCGAGGCCGAAATAGTCCCGGCAGTAAACCAGATCGAGGCACACCCCTACTTCACCAACGACACGGTGCGCAGCTACGGTTGGGAGCACCGGATCGCCACCGAAGCGTGGTCGCCGCTCGCGCAGGGTAAGGTGCTCAACGACCCCACCATCACCCAGATCGCCGACAAGGTCGGCAAGACGCCGGCGCAGGTCGTGTTGCGGTGGCACATCCAACGCGGTAACATCGTGTTCCCGAAGTCGGTGACACCATCGCGCATGAAGGAGAACTTTGAGCTGTTTGACTTCGAACTCAATCCCACCGACATTGGCATGATCACCGCGCTCGACCAGGGCGAGGATGGTCGCATCGGTCCTAACCCGGACACATTCGACTACATTCCCAAGTGACTCATCTCCGAACAGTTCGGGGTATGGATTGGTGAGTGGAGCGCATACTTCAAATACTACCACTGACAACCGTAGTGTGGAGGACATCGAGCGCTGAGCGATTGTCGAGCTGCCCTTATTATTCAAGTAATCTACTTTTTGATTGAAGCAGATTTTACCTCACATCAACAATCTATTCAGCAACGCCCTTTAAGAGCAATATACATTGCAGTTTAGATAAAGTAGTCTTGTTAGACACGACTTACTGAAGCATCTAACCCCACCGACTACAAAGCCGTGAGAATTGCCCTAATTGCTGGCACTTACCAACCAGAACACTGTGGCGTTGCTAACTACACTGCTTGCCTTAGGAAAACCCTAAGTCAGCACAATATCCAATCGGTTGTACTGACTACCCATACCGCCGCCCAAGTTGGCAACCACCCTAGCGTCAGAGGCGTGGTAGAAGATTGGCGGCTGATTGACCTCCTGCCTCTGGTGCAGGCAGCACATGCTACTGGTGCTGACATCCTTCATATTCAACATGCTGCTGGTACATACGGGTTTAAGCGGGCTATCTTCCTGCTGCCACTGCTGTTGAGAGCAACTGGGTGGCGTGTACCGATTGTGACCACAGTCCACGAATATGGTTGGTGGGAATGGCAACCTAGAGGCGTTCCGTCACAGTTAGTGGAATGGTTGAAAATGTGGGGACAACAGCATTATTGGTGGGATCGCGAAGATGGATTCCTACTGACTTTGAGTCATGCAATCATCACAACCAATTACGATGCCGAAACCGTAATTCTCAAACGGCTGCCAGAACTAGCAAGCCGCGTGTATCGAATTCCCATCGCTGCCAATGTCGAGGTGGCAGCAATTAGCCGCGATACCGCCCGTCAACTGTTACGGAAAAAGTGCCATTGGTCTGACGAAACGATAGTCATTACATTCTTCGGCTTTCTCCATCCGGTTAAAGGACTGGAAACACTGCTGCCAGCATTTAAACAAGTGCAAAAGGCTCAACCACAAGCGCGTCTGTTGCTAGTTGGTGGAGTTGAGAGCCTTGCCCTAAGTGGTGCAGAGGCTAAACGATATTGGGATCACCTGCACGAGCTTGTAAATGAACTGAATCTGAGCCAGTTTATTCATCTCACTGGTTATGTAGATGCTCAAACCGCCTCACACTATCTAGCTGGTGCAGATTTTGGGGTGCTACCATTCAACCACGGTCTCACCCTCAAGAGCGGCTCACTCCTAACTCTATTAGCGCACGGTCTGCCAGTAGTTGCTACACAGGTGGCAAGCCAAAAGGCAGTATCCCCCGATAGTCTCTCCGTTCAACTCGTACCAGCCCGGAATGTTGAAGCCCTAGCATCAGGGTTACTAGAGTTACTGCAAAATCCAGCTCGGCGTTCCCAGTTGGGTACAGATGGTCGTATCTTTAGCCAAAATTTCAACTGGCGAGATGTTGCCCAATCTCATTTGTCAATTTACAAACAAGTGGCTGAAGAGAGCTGCTCTCTTCCTTGACCGCACCACTCTAGCACTCGATTCCATGCCCACCAGGGATCAGGATCGCCAGTCTGAGACTGACTAGCTTTACTACTGAGATAGCCAACATGACCGCCATAACGAGTCAGCAGCAGGTCAATGGCAGGGTTGCAGGCGCAGGCAGCTTTTAAGTCAGCCGCAATTGTCGGGTCGAATAAAGGATCATCGAGGGCATACAAGATGAGAGTTGGTTTATTTAAATGAGGTAAAAGGTGTAGACCACTACTCGCTGCGTAATAAGCCTCAACCGATGGGAAACCCAGTCGTCCAATCACCAGTTCACGATCAAAACCCCAGATGCTGTTAGCTCGCTCAATAGCGGCGGCATCAATGGCTCCAGGGTGAGCTGCATGAATCCGCCAAGCCAGCTTTTTCAGTTCACGTGCGATCGCCTGCTCTATGTACCTACCTAGAGGAGCGCGCACCAAATAGGATAGAGAGCGAGTGGAATCGAGACTGGGACAAATAACTGCCGCGCCGCCAATGTCTGTCTCCTCTAACCCTAGCTCTTGTCCCATGATCAGGTCTGGCGCCGCTTTCACAGCCCACAGTGCCAGCTGTCCGCCTAGAGAAAACCCGGTAAACCAGAAGGAGGCGGGACAACCCAATGCCTTAGCTTGGGCGGCAATGTGGACAAAATCTTCTCCTTCGTACAAGCCATCAGAAGTCAAGGTTGGAGACAGCTGCGCTGTTTTACCATGGGCTCGCCAGTCGAACAGAACCACAGCATAGCCTTGGGCAAATGCCTTACGTCCTAGTAATCTTAAAAACCACTGGTTGAAGAGTGAACCTGTGATCCCGTAAGTACCGACAATTGTGCTATGAGGGTTTTCGGGGATAGCAACCCAGCCAAAAATCGGGACTCCACCTGCCCCAACAAAAATTTGCTCTCGATAAGACGGTTCGGGAGCCGTTGTCGTACTTTCCCAATCTCGGCTTGCCCAGAGAGCCACATACACAGTCATTAAGAGCCCGTTTCTCAACCACCACGGCGGAGTGTAGGAATCAGTGGTTGGGAAAGATCTATTGTCACAATCTGACATTTAATCTTTAGTAAAAGTTTATAATCCTTCTTATAATCGGTAAAGCAATCTTTGTAACCCACAAAGGTTCTTATTTAAGCTTCACAAGTAGTAAATTCTCTTTAAGAATGCCTCGGATACTTGTCATTGACGACGACCCCGCAATCTCAGAACTCGTCGCAGTCAATTTAGAAATGGCTGGGTACGATGTCAGCCAGGCCGAAGATGGTATTAAAGGTCAAGCACTGGCGCTCCAACTTCAGCCAGATTTGATCATGCTCGATCTGATGCTGCCTAGAGTCGATGGGTTCACCGTTTGCCAACGTCTGCGTCGGGATGAGCGCACAGCTGAGATTCCTGTGTTGATGTTGACAGCTCTCAGCCAAACTCAAGATAAGGTAGAAGGCTTTAATGCTGGTGCTGATGATTACCTAACGAAGCCATTTGAAGTTGAAGAGATGCTCGCACGGGTGCGAGCACTGCTGCGGCGTACTGACCGCATTCCTCAGGCAGCCAAGCACAGTGAAATTCTCAACTACGGCGCGTTAACTCTCGTCCCAGAGCGGTTTGAGGCGATCTGGTTTAGTCAGACAGTTAAACTCACTCATTTGGAATTTGAACTCCTGCACTGTTTACTTCAACGGCACGGTCAGACTGTCTCCCCCAGTGAGATTCTTAAAGAAGTTTGGGGCTACGATCCCGACGACGACATTGAGACGATTCGGGTACATGTTCGGCATTTGAGAACAAAACTAGAACCCGACCCTAGGCATCCGCGCTACATCAAGACAGTTTACGGCGCAGGTTACTGTCTGGAGTTGCCCAAAGAGGAACAGGTGATAGCAGAAGCTGGAGCCTCTTTGGAGAGGGAGTAGAAGAGGGCAGGGGGGCAGGGGGCAGGAGGGAGAAAAATACCATTCTATTTCTCGTTCTCAAGCAGAAATCTAGGAATGTTTGGTTGAAGACTTTGCCCTTCAGACCAGAACGAAAGTAAAACTTCCCCAGCATAGCTGAGGAACAAAGTCAGGAGTCGGTCTTCTTACTCCCCCAGCTCGTCCCTGCCCCCCTGCTCCCCTGCCTCTTCTAGGGAGCCAATGCATTACCACGAATTAGGCTACCAACGGTCTTGGCAGTAATCTTCAGCTGGGTAATGGGGTTGGCTGGCACAACCGTTTTATAAAGATAGCTATCAAACGTTAGCCGCTGTACGTCTAAGTCAGAACACATCTCCACGAATGCCTCACGAGTTGCGTCAGAGCGATAGAAGACTGTTTGCAGGATGTCCAGCACCTTGTAGGTGAGACCGTACTTTTGGTCCCAGCGCTTGATGTAAAGTTTGAGTTCTTTTTCTGTGGGAATGCGATCGCCTCCGTTAGAGATTTCTACAATTGTTTCGGCACACATCCGGGCTGATTTGGCAGCAAAGTAAATTCCTTCACCGGAGGACTTGGTCACGTAGCCAGCGGCATCTCCGACTAGGGCAACTCGACCAACGACACGCCGAGGTCTAGGATGTTCGGGAATTGGATGAGCTTCTACTTTGATGATTTGACCGCCGACGAGTTTTCTTGCTGCACGGGCACGAATTCCGGCTTGCAGCTGTTTGATGCTGGCTTTATTTACCTGCATGGTGCCAGTGCCAACAGCTACATGGTCATATTTTGGGAAGACCCAGGCGTAGAAATCGGTGGAAACGTCGTTGCCAACATACATTTCTGCTAGGTCGTTGTAATAAGCCATTTTGTCAGCTGGGAGACGAATGCGCTCTTGAAAGGCGATCGCGTAGTTGTAATCTCCCGCATCAATTTCTTTCGCAATCCGGGAATTTGCCCCATCTGCCCCAATCACCAAATCTACTGAGAGCGTTTTTGCTATCCCCTGCGCCCCACCTTCTGTATGGTCAACGTAGTGGATCGTGTAAGGGTCGGTGTTGTTTTTGGGAATATCAAGTTTGTGAACTGTCGCATTAATCAGATTAGCTCCCAGCTGCGCCGCGCGATCGCGCATGAACCCATCCAATACCTCACGGCGGCACATCCCAATATATTCTTCTTCTTTGATCAGATTGATGTCCACCTCCCGATTAGAGGGCGAGATCATCTTCATCTTCCGCACCCGACGGTCAATAATGTGTGGCGGCAGATCGAACTCAGCCACCATGCAAAGCGGAATCGCACCGCCACAGGGTTTGGCGTTGTCTAGCTTGCGCTCAAACAGGTAAGTTTCGATTCCAGCTTTCGCCAAGGTCTCAGC
>JAFAVL010000397.1 GCA_019242465.1 Chroococcidiopsidaceae cyanobacterium CP_BM_RX_35
AGCAAACGCAAAAGCCAGATGAGGAACGCGCCTCTGTGGTCCTAGCCAGATAGACAAATTCATATTGCTAAAGCCCGAATCGGGATCGCGCAGCCAAGAATGCACCAACCAGTCGATTTCTGAACCAGAAAAGGTGTTGAGTGAACCTATGGCTGATCCAGTTGTGGCAGAGTAGCTTTTTAGATCTTTCGTAGACGCATCTGGCTGTAGCTCAAACCGAGCATCTAACTTCTGTCGGAGTTCTTTTGTTATACCCCACAGATGCTCAAAGACAGGTGTATTGTCTACTTTCGGTTGCTGATCTACCATTGTTTGCAAAACTCCCTATTTACCTGTATTCTATCCCTGCGCTTCATTCATGACTGACCCGAAGGATCGGCAGCATGGATGAGTTCTGGTGGCTGAGTCGCTGGGCGTTGAATTACTTGTGCTGCTGTTGGTCTTTGTTGACGCTTAAACTCCCCAAGCTGTACAGGTTTGCCTGTACGGGCAGACTGATAGATAGCTTGAATAATGCGAATATCTGCCAGTCCCTCCACCCCAGATGGTTCTGGATCTTTATCTGTTAGCAGGCAATCAGAGAAGTAGGTGATTTCTGCCGCAAATTGGTCACCCGCTGGGAATGAGCGCTCCTGTGTTTGACCATTTATAGTGATTTGTTGCTTCAGCTCTCCTTGGTAGCTATATGCTGAATCCATCCGCATGTCGCCCTGAGAGCCCACAATTTGGAAAGTAGAGACCGGAGCTGTCCCAAAGCTGGAGGTAAAAGTTGCCAATCTTTCTCCCGGAAACTTCAGGATAGCGCTAGTCATTTCGTCGATTTGCTCAAATCGCTTCTCACCATTGTTAGCACTCACTGCAAAAACTTCAGTTGGTTCATCTTGGAACAGGTAACGGACAGCGTTGATGCAGTAAACACCCATGTCATAAACCGTGCCACCACCAACAGCAATCTTCTCCATTCGCACATTGCCCTCAACAACTTGTTGAGTAAACACAGAATTGAAAATACGAACATCGCCGAGCTGTCCCGACTGAGCAATTTCCACTGCTTCCATGTTGGCTTTGTCAAAGTGCAAGCGATAGGCAATCATAAGTTTGATGTTGTTATCACGAGCAGCACGAATCATTTGTTCACACTCTTCCTCAGTGACTGCCATTGGCTTTTCGCAAAGTACATGAATTCCTGCTTTAGCTGCCCTCACCGTATACTCGCAATGCAAGTGGTTGGGAAGTGCGATGTAAACAGCATCAATTTCACCACTATTGAGACACTTTTCAAACTCGTTGTAGGAGTAGCTATGCTGTACTCCATACTTCTGACTCAGGGCTTCAATTTTAGTGGGGTCTTCTGAGATAAATGCAATCAATTCAGAATTCTCGCATTTGGTGGCGAAAGCAGGCAAGACATCCTCCTGGGCAATCCAGCCCAGTCCAACAACTGCGTAGCGGATCTTGCCCTTAGCCTGAATCGAGACAGAGCCCTGGTTTTTGGTATGTGTCATAGCTTTTTGCCTCAAGTATGATTTGATAAGTTATTTGGTTGAAGAGTGATGTAGAATAACATTGATGAAATTTCTACCTTTTCAGACTAGAAATCTAGCCTTCTAGCACCATCTCCCTAACGACTGAGATTGCCTCACTCAACGCCACCTAACGCTTAGTCAATTTTTTACAAGCTTCTATTTTCAAGAAGTTTAAATCAGCTCATTTAGAAACCGGAAATATCTATAGAGGTAGGATAACTAATGAATTAGGATTTTCACTCACCTTTTCGAACAGCAAATTTTGCGTGGTTTTTCATTCGATGAATTTTCCTCTATCTTTAGATAGAAAATAGTTTTATTCCATTAGCAAGAAGCAAGCTATCCCATAAAAATATAAGAAGATGAGTAAAGCAGTTAATTATTGTGTAAAGTTACCAAAAAAGTAAGTAAATAACTTTTGCATGATAGTGACACTTAATTCCCAACTATTAAGGAGGAGAAAAAGATGAGTGCAGCAGAAACCAAAGAGCAACTTTATGATGTGAGCCAGGTGCGTCAACATGCCCGTCAGTCAGTCGAGCAGGGTCCAGTTACTGAAGATTACGCCCTCGATCTCGAACAAGCTTGTTATCTGCTGAATGAAGCCCTAGCCGCGGAAATCTTATGCGTGCTGCGCTACCGCCATCACCAGATAATAGCCAAGGGAATTGATTTTCCTCAGGTAGCGGAGGAGTTTGCCGAACATGCAGCGGATGAACACGAACACATGATGATGATTGCTGAGCGCATCGACCAACTTGGTGGCGACCCTGACTTCAACCCAGCTACAGTGGTTAACCGTTCTTCCAGCGAGTATGGCAGTAGTGGCACAAACGTGGAACTAACTGAATTGATTAAAGAGGATTTAGTAGCCGAGCGAATTGTTATTGAGATTTACCGTAAGCTAATTAGCTATTTTGGTAATGCCGACCCAACTAGCAGACGTATGTTCGAGAAGATTTTAGAAGACGAAGAGGAACACGCTAATGATTTGAGTGACTTACTAGCTGCCATTGATCCTAGAAGCAAACCAAGTCAGTAAATGGAACAGTACCGATACTTATTGGGGCTGGTGAACCATTCTTAGCTGGATAATGCCGTTCTATGCCCAACTACATCTGCACCACCTGTGGCGTCCAGTATGCAAATGGCGATTCGTCCCCCGAAGGCTGCCCTATTTGTGAAGATTCTCGTCAGTATGTCAATTGGAAGGGACAAGAATGGATAACCCTCGAACAACTGCGTGCCGAACACTCTAATGTCATCCAGCCAGTTGATACAAATTTAACTGGGATTGGTACAGAGCCGAAGTTTGCCATTGGTCAACGTGCATTACTTGTGCAAACACCACAAGGAAATGTTTTGTGGGATTGCATTAGTCTAGTTGACAGCGCCACAGTCGAAGCCATTGCCGCAAAAGGTGGCATATCTGCGATCGCTATCTCTCACCCGCATTTCTATGCAGCGATGGTGGAATGGAGCCATGCTTTTGATGGTGCACCCATTTACATACATGCAGCTGACCGAGGCTGGGTAATGTGTCCTGACCCTGCCATTGTGTTCTGGGAAGGCAAAACACATCAGCTTAATGAAGACATAACATTGATCTGCTGTGGCGGACATTTTGCTGGTGGAACAGTCTTGCACTGGGCGTCAGGTGCAGATGGGCGTGGGGTATTGTTAACTGGTGATATTATTCAGGTCATTCCCGACCGCAGATACGTTAGCTTCATGTATAGCTACCCGAACTTAATTCCCATGAGCCCTGAGGCAGTTAGTGGCATTGTTGAGGCTGTGGAACCGTTTTTTTATGACCGGATTCACGGTGGTTGGTGGGAATATCGCGTGCTTGAGGACGCTAAAGCCTCTGTCGCCCATTCGGCAGCACGCTATATAGGTGCAATTAAAGGCGAGTGGTCTCCCGCCAGAGCGCCGTAGAAACAACGGAGAAAGCTTATGCAAGCAGTCGTTCTTGAAGGGCATGGTGGTCCAGAAGTCTTGCGGCTTAAAGAGATTCCCAGCTTAGAACCAGGTGGAACAGAGGTTCGGGTTAGAGTGCATGCATCAGCACTGAACCGGGCCGATGTCATGCAGAGCATGGGTCAATATCCGCCACCAGGAGCACCTGCCCCATACGAAATCCCTGGCTTAGAATTCGCTGGTGTGGTAGATGAGCTAGGACCTAGCGTTAGCAATTGGCAAATAGGAGATAGGGTTTTTGGTCTGTTAGTGGGAGGTGGCTACGCTGAACAGGTTTTGACTGACGAGCGTATGCTAATGGCGATTCCTGAAAACCTAACGTTTGAAGAAGCCGCTGCGATTCCAGAGGTGTTTTTTACTGCCTATAACGCGCTGCTAGACAGAGCCAACTTTCAGGCAGGGGACATCGTTTTGATTCATGCTGGTGCTGGTGGTGTAGGAACTGCAGCTATACAGCTAGCCCACAATATGGGAGCAAGCATTATCTTTACTACCAGCAGAACCGAATGGAAACTGCAAAAAACCTTGGAACTAGGTGCCAACCGAGCCATTAATACCGCTCACGAGGACTTTGAGAAGATTGTCAAGGAAGCGAAGGCCTCTCATGGAGCCGATGTCATTCTTGACTTTATTGGAGCGTCTTATCTAGAGAAGAACTTAAATGCCGCAGCGCTTGAAGGACGGCTCGTGCAAATTGGAACGTTAGGTAGTCCTAATGCACAGCTCAATCTAGGGCAAATCCTCAGCAAGCGGCTGCGGTTACAGGGGACAACCCTACGCAGCCTTCCCATTGAACAGAAAATGACACTAACGCAA
The DNA here is from genome assembly GCA_019242465.1 of Chroococcidiopsidaceae cyanobacterium CP_BM_RX_35. The sequence goes on from JAFAVL010000397.1 coordinate 4,323, forward strand.
AAGTTTGCCAAGCAGATGTTGCCATTTTTCGCAGCTGGACGGCTAAAACCAATTATTGATCGCTGTTTTGAACTGAGAGAGATTGTGGAGGCCCATCGTTACATGGAATCTAGCAGCAATTTCGGCAAGATCGTGCTTAAGATTCAATAACTCCTTCAACCTCTTGAAGTCGTAAGAGCCTCAGTTGCATCTAAACTCAGGACAGCTTCAACTAGCTTAGGAACTTGTTGAATCTGTTCCTGGGTAACCATATAACTTGTCACTGCTCTAAGTGAGTTCGGTCCAGTGGCTAAAAGGGCTACCCCTCTTTCTTTGAGTCGCTGTGCTAAGGTTTGTGCTGGAATTTCCTTGGTATGGAAAACGACGATATTTGTCTGGACATCTTTGGGATTGATGTCAATTCCCTCAATTTGACCCAACTCCTCTGCTAAAATCCTGGCATGAGTATGGTCTTCCTGAAGTCTTTCTCGATGATGCTCTAGCGCGTACAAAGCACCGGCAGCAATGATGCCAGCTTGTCGCATCCCGCCGCCGAACAGTTTGCGGAAGCGTCTTGCTCCTCTCATCAAATCTTTCGACCCCGCTAAAGCCGAACCAATTGGGGCACCAAGTCCTTTTGAGAAGCAGACACTGACAGTATCAAATGGTTCAGCATACTCAGCTGCAGAAATTCCAGTGGCAACACAGGCATTCCAGAGACGAGCCCCATCCAAGTGCAGTTTGAGTTCGTGTTCTTGACAAACTTGAGCAATCTCTTGAATGGTTTGTAGCGGGAAGAGCCGACCCCCACCGCGATTGTGAGTGTTTTCGAGACAAACTAACTGGGTTTTGGGGAAATGGACATCCTCTGAATCATGGAGTACACGCTGTAGGTCAAGAGCCGTGAATATCCCCTTCTGACCCTTAATGAGTTTACACATAACTCCCGAAAGTGCTGCAGGTCCTCCTCCCTCGTAATAGTAGATGTGTGCCTCAGATTCTAAAATAATTTCATCACCAGGTTCTGTATGAATTCGCAGCGCAACCTGGTTGGTCATCGTTCCTGAAGGCATGTAGACAGCTGCTTCTTTACCCAAAAGTCCTGCCACATAAGCCTCTAAAGCATTCACAGTAGGATCATCGCCATAGACATCATCTCCTACCTCTGCTGTGGCGATCGCTTCCCGCATTGCTGGAGTTGGTTGGGTAATTGTGTCGCTTCTTAAGTCAATTATCATCGAGGTCTTTATCGAACTCCTAAGTCAGATCTGTTATTGCCCGCTATCTTCAAGATTCTGCTGCATTGTTGCACCTACAGCGTAGGTATCGGGGTCTTTACTTTGTAATAGTGAATGTGCAACATTATGCTGCTCGGTGGAACTGCGGTTTTGGCTGAGCTTATATTTTCCTTCCAACCGCGTGACCGTCATTTCAAACCCAACGATGCCTTTCATCATTCCCTCTTGGAAGCTGTTGGATAAGCTGTGCCACTGTGATTTGTAGTCAGCGCCATATGTATCAATCATCTGATCTATCATCTTGTCCATGAGTTTCCGCGAGTTACTTAGAGTAATGACTTGAGGCACACCATAGGCATGTACGGCAATATAATTCCAGGTTGGTACGCTCTCGTGCTTCTCATATAAGGATGGTGCAATATAGGCATGAGGTCCGGTAAAAATAGCAAGGGATTCCCTCGCTTCAAACGCCTTCCACTGAGGGTTTGGTTTGGCTAAATGACCCGTTAGCTTCACAACATTATCTTGTACTGTGATAACGAGTGGGATATGAGAGGCAACAGGAATATCCTCCCGTATAGATACCAATGTGGCAAAACTATTGGCACGCATGAAGGCAACTAGTTTTTCAACGTCATCTTCTCGAAAGGCATCTGGGATGTACATAGCACTTTATCCTTGCTGATACTTTTAACCTGAACATTATTTAAACTCTTCTGTAACTCGCACTAACCTGGAATCGTAACGATTACACAGGTGCTCTAGTGTTTGCAAGAACTGGTAAAAAGCCCAAGTCATCATCGCCTGTGCAGACTTAGAGTTGAGCCTGCGACGTGACTTAGCCACCATCTCCGATGTCTCAAACGTTGGCAGGTAAATAACATCGTAATGACGCGCCAAATGAGAAGCAACTTGCTTGTGACATTATCGAGCATAGTTGCAAGGCTCATTTTACCCGACAGATTCGAATTAATCCCACCTTGCTTATCCTGTCTGAAATTGGGCTCTTCTTTCACTGCTTAACTCCCGTATAGCACTCTGCAAACTTTATAATTTTGAAGCAGAGCGAACTTGATCAGCCAGTTGAATTTGACTCTGGCTGAATCCCGCTTTTTTGAGCTGAGGTAGAAAAGAGTGATCGCTGTATCTAGAATCAAGAGCGTTCGCCTTTCGATAGGCAAGCTTTGCCAAAGTGCGATCACCTTGCTCCCAGTGGGAGATTGCCAGAGCCACGAGTGGGTGAGGATTGTGAGGCTCTAGAGTCGCAGCACGTTTAGCAGTGGCAATTGCGGAACTGTATAGCTGTAAGCGCTCAAAAGCCAAACTCAAGTTGTAATAGGCAACTTCATCGTCAGGCTGTAAGGCTGCCGCCCAATTGTGAACGACAACTGCTGCCGCCAGATTATTGCTAACCAAATAGACAATCCCCAGAGCATTGAGCGCAGGAACCGAAACCGGATCGCGATAAATAGCTTGCACCAAAGACTCAGCCGCCGCATTATCTTGCCCTGCTAAATGCTGCGCCCAACCTAAGTTGACTCGTCCCACGATATTTTCTGGATCGAGTTCAACAGATTTTTTCATCGCCCTGATCGCTAACGAGTAGCGTTCCTGCTGTTGATAAGACAAGCCCAATTCCCGGTATTGACTTGCCCTGTACTTATTGATGGCAGCACCAACTGCTAAAGCTTTATCAGAGCCGCCACTAGCAAAAAGTAAAAGCCAAAAAGCTAAGACTAGAACCAACCTCTCAACTTTTCTCACCTGTCTTACCCCATCTCCCCTTAAGCTCCTTCCCGCAATTTATCTAGTACACCAACATCTTCCAGGGTAGATGTGTCGCCAGAGACAGCTTGACCAGCAGCAATAGACCTTAGCAACCGCCGCATGATCTTCCCAGAGCGGGTTTTGGGCAAAGAGTCAGAAAAACGAATTTCATCGGGACGAGCGATCACACCAATTTCCTTAACAACGTGCTGCTTTAATTCCTTGCTCAGCTCTTCACTGGGTTGATACCTATCCTCCAGGGTGACAAAAGCCATAATACCTTCCCCTTTGATGTCATCTGGCTTACCGACTACAGCTGCCTCGGCTACAGCCGAATGCGAAACTAAAGCCGACTCTACTTCCATTGTCCCCAACCGATGACCTGAAACATTAATTACATCATCGACTCGCCCCATCACCCAGAAATAACCGTCAGCATCGCGTCGGGCTCCATCACCAGCAAAGTAGACGTACTGCCCATTCTGAGGAGGGATATGTTCCCAGTAGGTGCGACGGAAGCGCTCTGGATCGCCGTACACTGTACGCATCATCCCTGGCCAAGGGTGCCGCACCACGAGATAGCCACCCTTATCTTCTCCGACTGATTTGCCTTCCAAATCCACGATATCCGCCATAATTCCTGGAAAGGCTAGGGTGGCAGAACCAGGTTTAAGTGGGATCGCTCCAGGCAGGGGCGTTATCATAATGCCACCAGTTTCTGTTTGCCACCAAGTATCTACAATTGGGCAGCGACTGCCACCGATGATTTTGTAGTACCACATCCAGGCTTCTGGATTAATCGGCTCACCCACAGTTCCTAGCAGTCGTAAAGAAGACAGGTTGCGGGCTTTAGGCAAGTGTTCACCCATTCTGATGAACGACCGAATCGCTGTAGGTGCGGTGTAGAAAACTGTGACACCATATTTTTCGATAATGTCCCACGTACAACCAGGGTTAGAGGAGCGGGGAGCCCCCTCGTACATGAGTGTTGTTGCACCGTTGGATAGAGGACCGTAGACGACGTAGCTATGTCCTGTAATCCAGCCCACATCGGCGGTACACCAGTAAACGTCAGTATCCTGGATGTCAAAAACCCATTTAGTAGTAATATGACTGTAAAGGTTGTATCCACCAGTCGTGTGAACAACTCCTTTTGGCTTGCCCGTGGTACCAGAAGTGTAGAGGATAAACAGCATATCCTCACTATCCATTGGTTCTGCTGGACAATCGGCTGTAACAGTTGCTTGCAATTCGTGCCACCAACAATCTCGTCCTGTTGTCATGTCAATTTGCTGTCCAGTGCGACGGACAACTAAGACATGTTGCACT